>JAAYNT010000126.1 GCA_012520715.1 Acholeplasmataceae bacterium | reverse complement strand
TGAAACATTATTATTAAAACAAGAAAACATGCCTTTTAGCTTTTATGATAGTATTAATATGATAGTTTCACTAAAAAATATTTTAGAGTTATTACCACCTAAATTAGAAGGTGAGTTACCATCATTTTTATCAGATAAAAACGACTCACCAAATTCCTTGCAGTTTGTTATAAAACATTCAGGTTTTTAAGATTATAGTTTTTAAATATTTATCCCCTCAAATGAGGGGATTTTTGATATAATAGATATAAGGAGATGATAAATGTGTCAAAAGATTCAAAAGCAGTAAAATTACATCGTTTGTTAAAAGGTAAATATGAAATTAAATTAAAAACTGAAGTTACAAAAGAACTACTACCCCTACTTTATACACCAGGAGTAGCTGAAGCGTGTTTAGTTATTAAAGATTTGCCAGAAGAAGTTTATAACCTAACAGGTAAAAGTAATACAGTTGCGGTTATTACTGATGGTACTGCTGTACTAGGATTAGGTGATATTGGACCACAAGCCGGACTACCTGTCATGGAAGGAAAAGCCATATTATTTAAAGCTTTAGGAGACGTTGATGCCATTCCAATCTTACTTGATACTAAAGATACCGATGAAATTGTTAAAACTATTATTAATATTGCACCAACGTTTGGTGGAATTAACTTAGAAGATATTAGTGCTCCTCGTTGTTTTGAAATTGAAAGAAGATTAAAAGAAGCACTAGATATTCCAATATTTCACGATGATCAACACGGAACAGCAATTATTACATCAGCAGCCGTTTTAAATATATTAAGGTTAACTAACAAGAAAAAAGATAACTTTAAAATAGTTATTAACGGAGCGGGAGCTGCCGGAATAGCTATTTCAAAGTTATTATTAGAACTAGGATTTGGTGATCAAATTTTAGTTGATAGAAAAGGTATCTTACATCCAGATAATAGTTTAAATGAAGCTAAGTTAGAAATATCTAAACTAACTAACCCAAGAAATATTAAAGGAACATTAGCTGACGCGATTGAAGGTGCTGATTTATTTATTGGTGTATCAGTAGCTGGAGCTTTATCTAAGGAGCATGCAAGTTTAATGGCTGATAAATCAGCAGTCCTTGCAATGGCAAATCCTATACCAGAAATAATGCCTGATGTAGCAAAAGAAGCAGGAGTTTATATTATTGGTACTGGTAGATCTGATTTTCCAAATCAAATTAATAACTTATCAGTTTTCCCTGGAATATTTAGAGCTGCTTTAGATGTTAAAGCGACTGAGATTAATAACCAGATGATGGTAGCAGCAGCTAAAGCATTAGCTGATTCAATTCCAAGTGATGAATTAAACCCTGAAAATATTGTTCCAAGTGCATTTGATTTAGATGCACATGCTAATTTAATAGAAGCAGTTAAAGATGCAGCAATTAAATCAGGTGTTGCAAGAATATAATAAAAGCGCTCACTAGAGCGCTTTTTTATCGTCTTCTAAAATTTCTTTTATATCAATTGAGTTTTTTAAAAACATATAAAGTGGAAGTCCAAAGACAATTGTTATTACAAACTGGCCAAGTGCTACAAATCCAACTGATTCCCAAAATGGATAATCAAGAGCAAACCATAACATCCATCCAATTGCAAATGCATTTACAATTGTTGGGAAAATAATTGTCCAAGCTTTTCTTCTAAATAAAATCATCAGTAAACCAGCAATGATAGTAGCCGAAGTTCCAATTGGAACATCGAATGCTGCAATTGGACTAAATAAATTGGATATTAAAACTCCGATTGAAACACCAATTAAGTGTTTTGGTGAAAAAAGTATTAATATCACTAATATCTCAGATATTCTAAATTGGATCATTCCAAATGAAATATCTTTAAATACTAATGATAAGACAACATAAGTTGCAGCAATCATTGATTGAAATATTAAATCTTTTAAAGCAATTTTTTTCATATAATTTCTCCTGTTTTAGTTTGAGGTTGGTTTCCTGGAGTACAACCTATAAAAAATTATAACACAAAATATTACTAAGATATAGTAATATATCTAGTAAGGCTTATTCTGGTTGTAAAAATCATATAAATATTGTACAATATAAGAGCTGGACGCGTAGCTCAGGGGGAGAGCATCTGCTTGACGTGCAGAGGGTCAGGGGTTCAAATCCCTTCGCGTCCACCAGAAATTAAAGATGGTCGAATCAACCTTGACTTAATGAATAGCTAGGAGAGACGAAAGTCTTTCTTTTTTATCATAAATTTGGCACTCCATTCTTGACAGTGCTAATTATTTGTATTATAATATAAGTGAACTTAGGGAATAAGTTCAAGAACAATATAAAAAAGGAGAGATGTTTATGTTGAGTTTATTCAAAAAAGATCGAGACTTCTTTGATAGCTTGTTCGATGAATTTAGAGTCGCACCATTTGGTAATGATGTCTCCATGAGAACTGATATCAAAGAAAATGAACATGGCTACGAATTGGCCATTGAAATGCCTGGTTTTGACAAACAGGATATTAAAGTGAGCCTTGAAGAAGGGTATCTAATGGTGGAAGCCGAAAGAAAGCATGAAACCAATAACGATGATCCTGAAGGCAAATTTATCCGTCGTGAACGCTACTATGGTGTCATGAGACGTAGTTTCTATGTCGGTGATGTTCAAATGGATGAAATCAAGGGATCCTTTGATAAGGGTGTATTGAAGATTCAAATCCCTAGAGAATCTAAGAAAATTGAAACCAAGAAATATTTGGAACTAGAATAATGAAAATCGGAGCCCTATAATGCGGCTCCAATTTCTTATTTGCTCAGTATTATGTACTCTTATTTAATCATTTATAATATTAAATCAATTCAATAATTTCTGGTGTACTACAAATAAAAAGTGATTAAAAAGAGATGATGTTGGCTATAGTAGACCGATATCGTCTCTTATTCTTTTATTGAACTGAGAAACTCAAGATTTGTTGAATATGA
>JAAYNT010000125.1 GCA_012520715.1 Acholeplasmataceae bacterium | reverse complement strand
GAAGAATATTTAGAAGTAATTATTGATGATAAAAAATATCAAAAAAATATAGAAGTACTATTTGAACATCCAAGAGATGCAGATGAAGCTAATGTTAATGACTTCTCATTAACAGGGCATCCATATTTCTTAGTTAAACCTGGTGAAGTTAAAATCTTATTAATTGGTTAAGTTAAATTTTATATATTTAAACAAAAAAAGGACTTTTCGAAGTCCTTTTATTATATTTATATAGTTTTTATGCTGATGGTTGTTTACCAATTGATGCTAAGATTCCGCCGTCAACATATAAAATATGTCCGTTAACAAAATCTGAAGCTTTGCTTGCTAAGAAAATAGCTGGTCCTACTAAATCTTCAGTTCTACCCCATCTAGCAGCTGGTGTTTTATTAATAATAAATTCATTAAATGGATGACCATCTACTCTAATTGGAGCAGTTTGTGGTGTTTCAATATATCCAGGTCCTAAACCATTACATTGGATTCCATACTCACCATATTCTGCAGCAATATTTCTTGTTAGCATTTTTAAACCACCCTTTGCAGATGCGTATGCACTTACAGTTTCACGGCCTAGTTCAGACATCATTGAACAAATGTTAATGATTTTACCACTACGTTTTTTCATCATTGATGGAATAACTGCCTTTGCAACAATAAATTGTCCTGTTAAATCAATGTCAATAACTTTTCTAAAATCTGCTGCTGACATTTCATGCATTGGAATACGTTTAATAATTCCCGCATTATTTACTAAAATATCAACTGTACCAATTTTATTTTCAATGTCTTTAACCATTTCTAATACTGCATCTTCATCAGTAATGTCACAAACATATCCAATTGCTTTAATACCTGCTTCTTTATAAGCTTTTAAGCCTTTATCAACTAGTTCTTGATTAATATCATTAAAAATTAATGTTGCTCCTGCTTTAGCTAGTCCAGATCCAATTGCAAATCCAATACCATAAGATCCACCTGTAACTAAAGCAACTTTTTTATTAATATCAAATAAATTATTCATTATTTTTCACTTCTCGCTTTCTTTACTACTTCAACATATTTTCTTGCTTGTTCAGTAATTTTTGCATATTCTTTTGTTTTAGCATGTTTAGTTAAATCACTTCCTACACCGATTGCAACTGCTCCCATGCTAATCCATTCGCGTGCATTATCAAGCGATACTCCACCTGTTGGCATAATGTTAATATGTGGAAGTGGTCCTTTAACATCCTTAATAAATTTAGGACCAAATGCACCGCCTGGGAATAATTTAACAATATCAGAACCATACTCTAATGCTTCAACCATTTCATTAATTGTCATACATCCTGGTGTATATGGTATTTGGTATCTGTTACAAATTAATGCAACATCCTTATTAAAGTTTGGCCCAACAATAAACTTAGCTCCTGCTAAAATTGCAGCACGTGCAGTTTCCCCGTCTAATACAGTACCGGCACCAATTAAGACGTCTGTATTTTTATAGTTTTTAGATACTTCTTTAATAACATCAGTAGCATTTTCAATTGTATAAGTAATTTCAATTGCATTGATTCCACCTAAAACAATTGCATCAATAATTGTAATAGCTTCTTCTTTGGAATTAGCTCTTACAACTGCAACCACACCACTTTCTGTTAGTTTTTGTAAATAACTTACTCTTCTCATATTATTTTAAGTCTTTCATTTTGACATGGTCCATGTCTGTAAATGTTTGGTTTTCTCCGCACATTCCCCAAATGAAACTATAACTCTTAGTACCAACACCAGAGTGGATTGACCAACTTGGTGAAATTACTGCTTCATCGTTTCTAACGATTAAGTGTCTAGTTTCTGTTGGTTCACCCATTAAATGTAATACAAAATCTTCTTCTGATAAATCCATGTAGTAATATACTTCCATTCTACGTTCATGAGTATGAGTTGGCATTGTGTTCCATACACTACCTGGACTTAAAATTGTAAGTCCCATTGCAAGTTGACAAGTTTGTAGTACTTCTGGGTGTAAATATTGGTTAATTACACGTTTATTTAAGTTTTTATCATCACCTAGAGCAACTTTTCTAGCTTTTTCTAGTGGAACATGAGTTGTTGGATATTCACGATGTGCAGGACTTGAGTTAATGTAAAATTTAGCTGGATTTTTTGGATCTTTTGATCTAAAAATCACTTCTTTAGTTCCTCTTGAAATATAAATTCCATCTTGGAAATTCATACGATAAACTTTACCATCTACTACAATTTCTCCGTCCCCACCAACTGAAATAACTCCCATTTCACGTAGTTGTAAGAAATAATCACTTGCTAATTCTTTAGCACCTGATAAGTGTAATTCTTTATCAACTGGCATTGCTCCACCAGCGATAATTCTATCATAGTGTGAATATGTTAATGAGATTTGATCTTTTACAAATACATCTTTAATTAAGAAATGTTCTCTTAATTGTTCTGTAGTATAATGTTTTGCATCATTTGGATGATGAGAATATCTTGCTTCTAATTTCATTTTTATATCTCCTTTACTATCTTTGAACGCGACCTGATCCGTCGCCTCCAACTAATCTTTCTACTTCATCTTTAGAAACTAAATTAAAGTCTCCAGGAATTGTTTGTTTTAAGGCACTTGCAGCAACTGCATATTCAATTGCTTCAGCATGTGTATCTTTTGTTAGTAAACCATGAATTAATCCGGCAGAAAATGAATCTCCACCACCAACACGGTCAACTATTCTAATATCATATGTTTTTGAGTGATGGAATGTTTTACCATCATATACTAGACCACTCCAACCATTATCGCTTGCACTAAATGATTCTCTAAGTGATGTAGCGATATATTTAACATTAAATGTTTCATACATCTTTTTAAACATTTTCTTATAACCATCAATGTTTAATTTTCCTTGAGTAATGTCAGTAGCTTCTGGTTTAAAACCTAAACATTTATCTGCATCTTCCTCATTTCCAATTAAAACATCAACATATTGCATTAAATGAGTCATTGTTTTTCTTGCTTCTTCAACTGACCATAATTTTTGACGATAGTTTAAATCAACTGAAACAGTAACATTATGTCTTTTGGCAGCTTTTAGAGCTTCTTCAATTAAGATAGTTGCTTTTTTCCCTAATGCTGGTGTAATTCCAGTAAAGTGGAACCAATCAGCATCTCTAAATACTGCGTCAAAATCAAAATCACTTGGATCAGCAAGTGCAATTGCACTATGAGCACGGTCATAAACAACTTTAGATGGACGCATTGATGCTCCTGATTCTAAAAAGTAAATTCCAACTCTATCCCCACCACGAGCAATAAAGCTAGTATCAACACCGTAACGACGCAGTGAATTTACTGCTGATTGACCAATTTCGTGTTTCGGTAATTTAGTTAAAAATGCGGTTTCGTGTCCATAATTTGAAAGAGAGACACAAACGTTTGCTTCACCACCCCCATAATTAATATCAAACGTATCTGTTTGAACAAATCTAGTATGTCCGGGAGTTGATAAACGTAACATTATTTCTCCCATAGTTACAATTTTAGCCATATTTTTATCCTCCTATTTAAATTAAACTTTTAATATATTTTAAACTTGATTCCATATCTTCATATTTAACTCCTTCAAAAATTAAATATGCATCTGGATTATGTTTTTTAATTAAGTTTATTACATATGGATAGTCAATTAATCCTTGACCTAATCCCACTTGAACTAATTTATTATCTTTAATAATATAGTCTTTTAAGTGAAATACTTTAATTTTATCTT
>JAAYNT010000124.1 GCA_012520715.1 Acholeplasmataceae bacterium | reverse complement strand
TGAAAATTTTGAAAAGTATAACTCTTTAGATGAACTTGTTAATGTTTGGGATGTTAAAAATCAAGATGCATTTTTATTTGAAACTAACAATACTAAACTATTAAAAGCAACTGAAACTACTGAAGAAGCAACTTTAACAAAAGATTTTGACCAATTAGGCTTTGGACGTTATATTTTAGTTTATGACTTTACTCAAGGCGCTGGCGGAGCATCATTTACAATTGAGTTAACTACTGATTCTAAACGAGTCTTTACTGTTGGAGCAAACCGTTCTAACCGGTTTACATACCGTAATGGTGATGGTACTGAAACAGCAGTGCCAAAATCACAGTTAAGTGTATCGCCTAATTTGAAATATCAAGCTTTAATTGTTATTGATACAAATCAAAGTAAGTATAAGTATTTTGTTAAACTTGTTGATGAATTAATTGAAATAACACCAAAAGGTGGTATTGATATCATGATTGATGGTCCACTTAATGGTATAAAAATTAGAACAGTAGGAACTACAACCAAAGTACAAGAACCATATGTTTATTTAGATAATATGTTTATTGAATTAAGTGGTGATTTTGCAGATACAAAATCACCACATGATCCAGAAGAGCCAATTAATTGGCCAACTAGAATTCAAGAAATAATTGACGATATTTCATTTTATACGTATTCTGTTAAATATAATTTATCACTTCCAACAAATGTTGATGGTGTTACATTAACTTGGGAGTCAAGTAATCAAGAAGTGCTTTCTAACCAAGGTGTTGTAACAAGAGGAAGTGAAGATGTAGTTGTAACATTAAAAGTAGTAGCTTCTATTTATGATTTTGAAGATCAAAAAGAGTTTGAGTTTATTATCTTAAAAACTCAAGAAGAAAAAGTATTTGAAATTACTGATTATGATGTTTTAGGATTTGCAGAAGGCAAAGTTAGTATTCCTAATATTAGTGAAGATGACCCATCATATTATAAAGTTTCAAATGAAATTGAGTTCTTAGATGCTATTAAAGCTGAAAACAACTCAAAAAATGGAACACACGCTGCAAGAATAATTGAAATTACAGCCGATTTAAACTTAGGATATGAAGAAGTAATTAAAAAATACCCACAAGTTGCTGATGATTATCGTTCAATTTTTCAAACACATAACACTCCATCACTTCATCCAATCTTAATTGAAAGTGGAATTTCAAAAATTAGGTTAGAAAACCGTAATGGCAGTAATGCCAAATATAATGAAGGTTTAATGATATTTTCTAAAAATAAAAATACGATTAAACACGCAACATTTAGTGTTAAAAGAGCTAAAAATATAATAATAAGAAACTTAAAGTTTGATGAACTTTGGGAGTGGGATGAGTCTGGTAATTATGACAATAAAGACTGGGATTACTTCACAGTAGAATCTACAAGTGGGATTTGGTTTGATCATATTGAACTAGGAAAAGCGTATGACGGTTTAATTGATTTTAAATACGGAACACCGGCTGTTGACGGTGCAACATTTACAAATCTACATTTTAACTTTCAACCAAATGAGTTTATTAAAGCGCAATTGTTGCACTTTGAAAATAATGGCGGCTCTAGTAAATACCAAAAACTAAGAGCTGCTGGAATGAGTATTGATGAAATTACAAAACTAGTCTCATCTCAAAAGAAAGGTTTCTTACTAGGCGGTTCAGCATTTAAATCTAATATTACTGAGTTAACAATTGCCAACTCAACAATTATTAACTTACAAGACCGCTTCCCAAGATTAAGAGGAGATGTTGATGGTCTTGGTGGAGATGTTCATTTATTTAATAACTATTATGATGCTAGTGATGTAGCAAGTATGAAGATTGACGCTCAAAATAAATGGAATCAAATTTTAAGTACTAGCGAATTTTCTAATATGTTAACTAATCAAGCCATTGTAACAACAGAAAACGGAGCGATCCTAGCTGAGAATAATGTCTTTAAAGGAGTAACTCAAGTTATTAAATCAAATCAAACTAGACCAGGTGATTTAAGATATACCGGAAAATATTTAGTATTAAATAGCATTCATGAGTTATACGGTAAAACATTTATAGGGTCATCACTAGATCCAAATAGTCCGTTTGTTCCAGCAAATAGTGATCCAATCTTGCCATTTTCATTTAATGCATTTGTAGTTTTACCATACGAGTATGAAAATAAACTAGTAGAACCGATAGGTTTATTTGAATACTTAATTGAAATAAATAAACAAACAAATATAAACCAAATTGATTGGCTTAAAGTCAAACAATAGGTTATAAAGCCAGCTATGCTGGTTTTATTTTTGCAAAAATCTTTTTATAAATAAGAATAAAAATAAATAAGAAGATACTTTTAATGAAAGCGTTGACATTTATAAAATCACGTGATAAAATACAAGTGTAAAAAAACAACAAACGGCGTCTATTATGCCGGACGTCAAAGGAGTTGCTGGATTTGTAGGTTATGCAAACGGTGGAGTTGTAAATGTTAAAACATCTGCAATTATCACTGCAACTATTCACAATAGACACGGTTTTGCAGCTGGAATTGTCGGTAGAACCAAAAGAGAAGTTAACATCACGGATGTATATGTTAAAGATTTAACTACTATACAAGACCGCGTTAATAACGAAGCTGGTTCAGCAAGTATTGTGGCATTCATAGACTCTAGCCCAGCTACAGTAAATTTAAATAGAGTAGTCATTGATGATCATGAAGCACATGGTCACACTGTAGCCGGAGTAATCGGTTATATTAAAGGTGGTTCTATAACCATGACAGATGTATTTGTTTCATCGACATTAACTGGTACACATAAAGTCGCAAGTTTAATTGGACGATACAATCCAGTCCCAACTGAATTAATGGATGCGAGTGATGTTTATGGATTTACTAATGAAACAAATAACCACGCTGAATCACAACAACTAGACGCAGCTAATGTTGTTACTGAAGCTGATTTAGATGATACGTGGTGGAATGCAAATTATTCACTTGATGCAACGCTTTGGACAATTCCAGAAACTGGAATTCCAGTCTTAAAAATTGCTGAATAATTATTAAAATATAATTTGACTAGGGGCCAATTTTGGCCCCAATGTCAAAATAAAAAAAGGGGATTTTATATATGTTTGAAAAGTTTTTTAAACAATATGTCGAAAATTTTAAACCATATCATGCAACTAAGAGATTAGTTTATGAAGATGGTTTATTGTTAATAGCTGCTATGCGTTATTATAAATTAACTAAAGATTCATTTTATAAAGATTTTATTATTAACTATTTTGACAAGTGGATAGATAGTGATGGTAACATTCAAGAATACAAACTTGAAGATTTTAATATTGATAATGTTTTAGCAGGTAATGCACTATTTTTTGCATACGAAGAAACTAAAAATGAAAAATATCTAAAAGCAATCAAACTTTTATATAAACAATTAATTTATCAACCAAGAACACAGTTTGGTAATTTTTGGCATAAAAGAATCTATCCACACCAAGTGTGGTTAGATGGTTTATATATGGGTCAAATCTTTTATATGAATGCTAATAGATACTTTGATAATCAAAAATTAGCAGATGATAGTGTTGAACAATTCAAACGAATTAGAAAATATTTATATAACAATGATAATAAGCTTTTCTATCATGCATATGATGATACAAAACATATGCAATGGGCTAACAAAGAAACTGGCATGAGTCCAAATGTTTGGTCACGTTCAGTTGGTTGGTATGCCATGGCATTAGCTGACATGTTAGACTTTTTTGATGAGGGATGCCAAACTTATAATTTCTTTAGTGAAGAGTTAGAGTTATTAATTGAAGGAATGCTACCACATCTAGATAGTAAAACTAAAATGATTTATCAATTAGTTGATATGCCAGATTTAGAAGGTAACTATTTAGAAACTAGTGGCTCTGCAATGTTAGCTTATGCAATGATTAAAGGTGCAAAAAAACGTGCAATTGATAAAAAGTATTTTAAACTAGGCGAAGAAATTATTAAAGGCATTGAAAAAACTTACTTAAAAGAAGAAGATGGCGAGATCAAATTAGAAGGCATTTGCCGTGTGGCAGGACTTGATAATGTAAGAAGAGACGGATCAGTTGAATATTATTTATCAGAAGCAGTTGTTAGTAATGATATTAAAGGTGTTGGACCATATTTTCTTGCTCATATTGAACTACTTAAAAGATAAAAATGGACAACGGAGAAACAATATCAAAAACAAAAACTGAATTACGACGAGAAAAGATATTAAATGGTAACTTATGGAAAGTAATATTTAGTTTAACATTACCTCTTTTCATATTTGCCATTTTTAATTATGTCGGCGATTTATTTGAAATGATCATTGCTAACCAAATTGGAACAAGCGAATTTGCAAGTGTTGTCGTAATTGATCAAATTAGACAAGCTATTGCCGCTTTTGGTACAGGAATAGCAGCCGCTGGTATTGTTGTTGTTGGAAAGCACTATGGTGCTGGACAAGATGAAAAAGCTAGACAAAGCGCTGCTAATGCCATAATCTTAGCATTTGTTGTCTCACTTGTGACACTAGGTATCATGCTTTTATCAGGAAGACATTTAATGGCACTGCTTAAAACACCACAAGAGATGATTGACTTATCAATTGGATATTTTTATGTCCAAATGATAAGTACCGCACTAATTGCTATTAATACCGTGTTTTTAGGACTTGAAAAGTCAAAAGGAAATACAGTATTTATATTGGTCGTAAATTTAATTGCAATGATAATTAGAGTAGGCCTATCAGCAATTTTTGTATTAGTACTACAAAGAGGAATGGTCTTTATGGCTATTTCAACATTAATTGCTCAAGGATTTATTTTAATTGTTGGAATATTTGTTATGCTTAATAAGAAAAATCCATTTCAATTAACATTAAGACAGTTTAAATTTAGTAAAGAATTTATTATTCCAATATTAGCAGTAGGACTGCCAATATTTGGTGGAAGATTTTTATTTAATATTGGTAAAGTTATTGTTAATAGTTTAGCAATGTCATATGGTGCTGAAGCAGTTGGGGCTTTAGGAATTGCTTTAAAGGTGATTGGGGGAGCTGCGTTAATTGCTTCAATGCTTGAAGAAACCGAAACAGCAGTAGTAGCCCAAAACTTAGGAAACAAAAACTTAAATAGAGCATATAAATCACTAGGAGTTACACTTGTCTATAGTGCAATAACAGCTACTATTACAATCAGCATAGTCGTTTTATTAAGAGGACAAATAATAATGCTCTTAGAAGGAAAAGCAAGCAAAGAGTATTTAGATATGATTAAGTTTTATATGTTTACCGAAGTTTTCTCAGCATTTTTTGCAGAAATAGGAACTGTGTTCAGTGGCTTTTATAATGGTTTTAGTAAATCAAAGTTAACGTTTTTGTTAAACATATTTAGATTATATGTTTTTAGAATACCGTTTATATTAATATTAAAAGCTATCGGAGTTGACTTTAAAACTTTAGGTTATGCAATGGCATTTTCTAATTTTGGAACGATGGTAGTAGCAATCATAATATTTATATTTTTCCACAACTCAGTTAAAAAATATGGTTATGGTGAGATGACACTAGCTATAAAAAAATAAAAAGACAAGATAAATAATGGAAACAACCAAAGTAATAAAAGAAACACGATCAGAAAAAAGAAGAAGATTTATCTTAAATGGCAACTTATGGAAAGTCATGTTAGGTTTAACAGTTCCGCTTGCTATTTTTACCATTTTTAATTATGCTGGTGATTTATTTGAGATGTATATTGCATCATTTATTGGGACTAAAGAATTTTCAAGTGTAATATTTATCGATCAAATTAGACAAACAATATCAGCATTTGGTACTGGTATTGCTGCAGCAGGTATTGTGTTAGTTGGAAGACATTATGGTGCTGGAAGACATAAAGAAGCAAGACAAAGTGCCGGCAATGCATTTGTATTAACTTTAATTGTCTCAATAACAGCACTACTTGTAATGCTTGTGTTTGGAAAGTTTTTACTTACAGCATTAAATGCGCCGTCAACTGACGCTGCAACTATGGGGTATTTTAATATCCAAATGTTGTCAACTTCATTAATTGCAATTAACACAGTTTTCTTAGGGCTTGAAAAGTCCAAAGGGAATACAACATTTGTATTAGTAATAAATGCTGTAGGAATGGTAATTAGAGTAGGACTTGCAGCCTTGTTTGTTTTAGTATTTAAAAAGGGAATGTTTGAAATGGCTTTAGCTACATTGATAGCCCAAGGCATTATTACAATAACTGGGATAGTGTTTATGCTTAATAAACGTAATCCGCTACAAATTAAAATAAAAGAATTTAGATTTAGAAAAGACTTAATTTTACCAATCTTATCGATTGGTTTACCAATTTTTGCTGGTAGATTTATCTTTAACGTTGGTAAGGTTATAGTCAATAGTTTATCAATAACTTATTATGGAGCTGCAGCGATGGCAGCACTTGGGATTGCTCTAAAAGTAGTCGGCGGAGCAGCCCAAGTAGGTTCTTCATTTGAAGAAACGGAAACAGCAGTAATAAGCCAAAATATAGGTAATAAGAATTTAAAAAGAGCGGTAAAATCAGTATGGGTTGCTATTACTTATGTATCTATTACAGCTTTTATTTCTATTAGTATTATTATCTTGTTACAAAACAGAATAATACAAATTTTACCGCAAGATAAAAGCTTATCACCAGCTGAGTTGGAAACATATTTTGATATGGTAAGAGTATTTATTAAATGGGAGAAGTATTCTGCATTTAGCTCAGCCATGATCGCAGTATTTTCTGGGGCATTTAATGGATTTAGGAAGACTAGATTTACATTTTTATTAAATGTATTTAGATTATATGTCTTTAGAATTCCATTACTATTAATCTTTAAAGCAACTATTAATTCATATGAAACTTTAGGATATGTGATGTTTATATCTAACCTTGGAACATTTCTAGTTGCAGCAACCCTATATCTCTTCCAATATTGTTCAATTAAGAAGTATGGATATGGTGAATTAACGCTAGAAGGACCGACCCAAAATCATTAATTTAAAAGTATTATATATAGAATAAATAACATTACAAATAGGATTGACAACGCTTACATTATATGATAATATTATTATGGGGATAATTGTAGACTGCGTCTATTATATTAAACGGGAGGATTTTGTGAAACAATTAACAAGAATAAATAAATCAGATCGACCAGTCAAAATATTACAATTTGGAGAAGGTAATTTTTTAAGAGCATTCGTTGATAACTTCTTTCAAGTTTTAAATGAAAAGGAATTATTTAATGGCTCGATTTGTGTAGTCCAACCTCTTTCTTTTGGAAGAGTTAAGGACTTA
>JAAYNT010000123.1 GCA_012520715.1 Acholeplasmataceae bacterium | reverse complement strand
TTTGCTTCTAATTCTTTGATGTTTTCCTTTTCAAAGAAATCACCTGAAATTAAAATATTTGTAATAGTATTATCTTTGGCTTCATAGTTAATACTAACTTCACCAAACGGATACCTTTTTGATACTGTATTTAAATGTTTAGGTTCTTTTCCATAAATATAATCCAAAGAATGAAACATTTTTATTTTATCTTGCATCAAATTTATATCATCACTTTTAAGTTTTATTTCATTAATAGACATATATTTTTTAAACTTTAATAAAAATTCATCTCTACTAATATCTAGTAAACTAGATAAATTTATAACTCTTGATTTAACTGAATTAACGCCTTTTGATGCTATTTTATCTTGACTTGGAGTAAGTACCTTACCTAACTTTTCTAAGTCTGTATCAAATAGTATTGTTCCGTGTAATACCATGCCATCTTTAGTTTGATAATATGCATTACCGGAAAACTTAGCACCGTTAATTACTAAATCGTTTCGTCCTGAGAATTCAACTTCTAAACCTAATGTTTTTAAAAAATCTTGAATTACAGTAAGTGATTCTTTATACATCTGATCTTTAATTATATTGCGTCTAATAAAAGTATACTTAATACAACCTTCATCACTATAAACAGCTCCGCCACCAGATGGTCGGCGGTAAATATTGATATTGTTTTCTTTTAAGTAATCTAGGTTTACTTCTTTTCTTAATACTTGGTGCTTTCCAATAATTACAGCTGGAAACACTTCCCAAATAAAAGAAAAGTCACCTGTTTTTTGTAACAGATGGTCTTCCAGTGCAAAATAAAATGGATCTTTTTGTCTGCCAAATTCATCTAAATTAATATATTTCATAATATATTATCCCCCAGATTATATAATTATTTTAGCAACAAAACTAACACTAGTCAATCAAATGCAGCAATGTATTTAATTATGTTTATTAGATTAACAAAAAAGCGTTCATTACGAACGCTTTAATTTAAATAAAATTAAGTTTGTGTGTGATTGAAAATTGGGCTTTTTGGACTTTCTTTTCCAGTAAAGTCAACGGCTACAATTTGTATTTCATCACTACCAGCTAGTTTACCTCTTAGAGTAAATTGCTCTAGATTTGCAGTGTGATATTTTTCGCCATCAACATAAATATCATAATGTGAAACTCCGTAATAATCTTCTGGACGATCCCAATAAAACGTATTTTCAAGACTTGATTTAAATATGTTTTATTTTCCTCTTCTGCTAGAACGCTTCTTTTTGTCAAACTACCAACAAAAAAGACTAGCAAAAGTGCAATCAGAGTAATAAAAATCTTTATAACATTATAAATAACCTTATAAAATAAAACAAGCGCTATTATACATATTTGATGTAAATAGCGCTTTTGATATTTTGTTATTTTTTAACCTTTGATAACGGATAAATTCCTGATACTGGAACAGTAAACATAAAACCAATCGTTTGTTTTTTACTTCTTTCAACAATCTTTTGAACTGCTTTTACTGTTTTTTCTAGTTGTGCTTCATCAGGAATAACTGTAAATATTGTTTTTGAATATTTTTGTTCATCAGCCGTTCCACCCTTAAATAGCCCTTGCATTAAAAAGTTTAACCCTTCACTATGTAAAATAGCCGAGGCCATCCCTTGAGATTCCATTATCGTTGCTCCTCTTACTTTTAACTCAACAAATTCTTCTAATATTTCATCTAAGTAAGCTAAATCGTTTAATACAATAAATAATACGTTCATAATTATTCTCCTTCTGTTTGTGGAACTAAATCATCAACACTTGATAGTTGATCAAGTTTATCAAGACCATCAATTTCTCCTGATCTAGATATTGCCAATTTGGCAAAGATTGGTCCACTAGTTTCATAAACTAATACACTTAACATTATAATAGTTGAAATGACTGGATACATCGATGCCATCGAGGTTGAGACAATAACTAATAGTCCAATTGAAACTCCCCCTTGTGGCAAGAGTGCCATTCCTAAGTTTTTCTTAATGTTTTCATTGCTTCCTGCAACGGTGGCACCTACATAAATACCAAAGTATTTACCAGCACCTCTTGCAATAATATAGACAATACTAATAATTGCAATTAGCCATTCAGTTCTAATAATTCCTAAGTTTAAACTAGCTCCCGCCATTGTGAAGAACACTATGTAAAATGGTGTAGTAAAGTCATTTACTGCATTAAATGTTCTAGCTGGTCTTCTTGTTAAGTTAGCAACCATCGCACCTGTCATAATATTAGATAAAAGTGGTGAGAAGCTAATTCCATATTGACCTAGGACATTTTCTGAGTTTAGAAGTGAAATTAGTCCAATTGATAGTATTACAGATCCAACTGCAAGTATTTGAATGTCATCCCTTTCACGGTCAAATCTCTTACCAACAACACTAAGTACGTATCCAATAATTGTACCAATTAATATTGATCCTAATACTTCAATAAATGGTTTAGCAATCATTAGTGCAACATGTACTTCTCTTGCTCCTGGTGCTGGCACTAAGATTTGTGCTATTGAGATGAAAAATCCAAATATAATAATTCCAAAAATGTCATCTAAAGCTGTAATTGGCAAGATTGCTTTTGTAACTGGACCATAAGCTCTATATTGTCTAATAACCATTAATGTTGCAGCTGGTGCAGTTGCAGCAGACATACTTGCTAATATCATTGAAAATGCAATATTAGGTTTAGTAAACGGATTATATCCAACTAAGCCATGTGAATTTTGAAACGTTTGTGGTTTTGGTACTATTAACATTAGCAAAAATACTAATGCTACTGCT
>JAAYNT010000122.1 GCA_012520715.1 Acholeplasmataceae bacterium | reverse complement strand
AGAAAAGCTGAAGAATTAATTACTTCAGGACAAATTAAAGTTAATGGAGTAGTTGTAACTGAATTAGGTTTTAAGGTAAGCGATTCTGATGAAATCTTATTTAATGATGAGCTAGTTATAAGAGAAGAAAAGGTTTATTATCTATTAAATAAACCAACTGGTTATGTTTCTACAGTTAAAGATGAAAAAGGTAGAAAAACAGTACTTGATCTACTAAATAAAGATGAAGTAAGTGAAAGAGTTTACCCAGTTGGTAGACTTGATAGTGATACAGCAGGAGTAATACTGCTTACAAATGATGGAGACTTAACTTATAAATTAACTCACCCCAAACATGAAGTAGAAAAAGAATATTTAGCAAGAGTTAAAGGAATTGTTGTAAGAAATAAAGCTAAAGAAATTCAAAAAGGTGTAATAATTGATAAAGACTATTTAGCTAAACCTAAATTAGTAAGAGTAGTTGAATTAGACAAAGAAAAACAAACAACCCTATTATCGATTGTTTTAACTGAGGGAAGAAACCGTGAAGTTAGAAAAATAATGGAAGCCGCAGGCTTTCCAGTTATTAATCTAACTAGAATTAGATTTGCACACCTGACAACAGAAGGTGTTGGAAGAGGTTATTATAGAGCCTTAAAAATACATGAAATTAAACAGTTAAAAAGTTTATAAAAATAGCAATAGATGAATTACCCATACATAGTATGGTATAATATTTAAGACTATGGAGGATTTTTATGGGATTTAAGTTAGCTATAGATGGCCCAGCGGCGTCGGGGAAAAGTACAATTTCAGCAAAATTAGCAAAAAAATTAGGCTGGAATCATATCGATACGGGTTCTATGTATCGTGCAGTTACTTTAGTCGCATTAGAAAAGGGCATTAATTTAGAAGATGAGTCTAGTTACTCATTTGTTAAAGATTTAGATATCAAATATGAAAAAGAAAAAATATTTGTAAATGGCAAAGATGTTACAAAAGCAATTAGAGAACCAATTGTTAATGAAAATGTTTCTCTAGTATCATCATTTCCAAGTGTTAGAAAAGAGCTAGTTGCTCTTCAACAAAAAGCAGCCCAACACGGTGATGTTATTGTTGATGGTCGTGATATTGGAACAGTTGTAATGCCAAATGCAGATTTAAAAATCTTTTTAATCGCCTCAGTTGATGAGCGAACAAAAAGAAGATATTTAGATTTTATTAATGCTGGTAAAGAAGTTGATCTATCTAAAGTTAAAACTGATCTAGAAATTAGAGATCAAAAAGATTCCACAAGAAAAGAATCACCACTTATAAAAGCAAGCGATGCAATTTTACTTGATACGACAGATATGTCGATTGAAGAAACTATAAAGTCAATTATTAAATTAATTAATAATAAAAGAGGAGAATGATTATGGACTTAAAAAAGAAAGATAAAAGTCAGTTTGAAGAAATGAGTATGGAAGATCTAAAAGTATTTATTCCAAGAGCTGGACAAAGAGTTACAGCTGAAGTAATTGCTATTGAAGACAACTTACTTTATTTAGATCTACAAGCTCAAACAGAAGGAAGAATTTATTTAAACGAGTTCACTAAGAAAAAAGTTGATAGTTTTCATGAACTAGGAATTAAAGTAGGAGATATGGTTTCAGCAGAAATCAAAAAGGTCCAAGATGACCCAGCTTTAATTTTACTTTCAAGATTATCAATGGTTTCTGAAGAACATTTTGAGGAATTAGAAGACGCACTTAAGACTGAAGAAGTTATTAAAGCTAAAGTTGACGGTTTTAATTCAGGCGGATTAACTTTAAAATATCATTCATATGATCTATTTTTACCAAGAAGTTTACTAGATCATGAATTATATGACAATAGAGAAAACATCGTCGGACAAGAACTAGAAGTTATTGTTTCTGAAATTAAGCCAGGTCGCGGTAGAAACCGTCGTCCTAATATTATTGTTTCAAGAAAACCAATTTTTGAAGCAGCAAGACAACAAGCTTATGAAGAAAGAATGGAACTTAGAAAAGAAGAGTTAGGCGAAATTAATACTGGTGATGTAATTACTGGTACTGTTGAAAAATTAGAACCACATGCAGCAACTATTAAGTTTGAACATGTAATGGGACTCCTTCGTATTTCACAAGTTTCTCACTACCGTATTGATAAGATTGAAGATATCTTATCATTAGGTGAAGAAGTTACTGTAAAAGTAATTAAAAAAGAAGGTAACCGTTTAGACTTATCAGTTAAAGCCTTACAACCAACACCATATGAAGAATATATTTCAAAACATAACGTTGGTGATACAGTTTTAGGTAAAGTTGTTGAAAAAACAGTTTATGGAATCAAAATTGAAGTGGCAAGAGATGTAGTAGGCTTACTACATAGAAGCCAATATTCATGGAATCCAAATGATAACTTTGCATCACATGTTACACATGGTGATGAAATTGAACTAGCTATTTTATCAATTGAAAAAGGTAAACGTAGAATTAGCTTTTCAAGAAAAGCCTTAGAAGAAAACCCATGGAGAAATGTTACACTAAGACGTAATGACATTACAACAGTTAAAGTTTTAGAAGTATTAGAAGAACAATTAACAGTTGAAGCTCAAGGGGTTGAAGGAGTTATTAAACTAGAAGAGTTAGGTCTTGAAAAAGGACGTCCAGAAGATTATTTCGCAGTTGGTGATGAAGTAGAAGCGGTAGTTATTAGAATTATGCCATCAAGATGGTATATTGAACTATCAGTTAAAAGAGTTAAAGAAATTGCAGCTAAAAAAGAAGTTCAAAAACACTTAAAAGCACAAGATGATGACTCAGGTATTACAATTGGTGAAATTTTTGAAGGTGACAACTAATTAAAAGGAGTAAGTAATGTCTTTTAAAGTCGCAATTGTTGGCCACCCAAATGTCGGTAAGTCAAGTTTATTTAACCGACTTATCGGACAAAGAAAAGCTATTACTCATGATGAATACGGATCAACAAGAGATCGTATTTATGGTAATTCGGAGTGGCTAACCAAACAATTTAGCGTCATAGACACAGGGGGAATCGAAATTAGCGATGCCCCTTTTTTGCAAGAAATTAAAGAACAAGTCTACATCGCGCTCGATGAAGCTGATGTAATAGTGATGATGGTAGATGGTCAATTAGGGCCAATTGAAAGTGATTATTATATTGCAAATATTTTATATAAATCAGATAAACCAGTAATTGTTGCAGTTAACAAAATTGATGATAAAATTCATCAATCTAATGCATTTGAATTTTATACCCTAGGATTAGGAGATCCAATTGCTATTAGCTCTCATCACGGAATAGGTATTGGTGATTTACTAGATGAAATAGTAAAATATATGCCAGAAGTAAGTGATATTAGAGTAGATGATTCAATTAACTTTGCAATTGTTGGTCGTCCTAATGTTGGTAAATCTAGTTTAACTAACGCTATTTTAAGAGAAAATAGAGTTATTGTATCAGATCAATCTGGTACAACAAGAGATGCAATTGATACTACATTTACTAAAAACAGACAAAAATACACGGTTGTTGATACAGCAGGTATTAAAAAACGTGGTAGAATTTATGAAAGTACTGATAAATATAGTGTCCTTAGAGCTCTTGAAGCACTTGAAAGAGCGGATGTTGCCCTATTAGTATTAGATGCTGATGAAGGAATTATTAATCAAGATAAGCATGTTGCTGGCTATATTATGGACTATTTTAAAGCTTGTGTAATTGTTGTTAATAAATGGGATAAAATTGATAAAGATGATAGAACTATGAAACGTTTTGAAGATAAAGTTAGAGAAGAGTTTAAATTCTTAGACTTTGCAGAAGTAGTATTTATCTCAAGTAAATACTCTGAGCGAATTGATACAATTTTCCCAGCAATTGATAAAGCTTATGAAAACTTTAATAAAGAGTTATCAACTAGTATCTTAAATGAAGTACTACTAGAAGCTACAATGACTAATCCACCTAATATATTTAACAGAGGTAGAGCTAATTTTTCATATATTACACAAATCGGTATTAAACCTCCAAGCTTTTTAGTTTTTGTTAATAACCCAGAATATGTTCATTTTTCTTATTTAAGATATTTAAATAATGAATTTAGAAAACATTTTGATTTTACTGGTACACCAATTAAATTTAATTTAAGGGAGAAAGAATAATGAAAATTGGAATTATTGGCGGTGGGTCTTGGGGAACCACACTAGCCCAAGTGTTACATGATAATGGTCATAAAACATTAATTTATGATATTAATGAAAGTAATGTTTTAAAAATAAATGATCATATTCACCCATTTTTTAATTTAGAATTACCAAGAGATATTAAAGCAACTACTAATTTAGAAGAAGTAATTAACTTTTCTAATTACTTATTACTAGCTGTGCCAACAGCAGTAATAAGAGATGTATTAATAGACATTAATAAATTATTACATAAAAAAACATATTTTATAAATGTCTCAAAAGGAATTGAACCACATACATTTAACAGGATTAGTGAAATAGTTAATCAAGAAATAGACAAAAAGTTTTACGGCGGATTTACAGTTCTAACTGGCCCTAGTCATGCTGAGGAAACTATTCAAAGAAAATTAACACTACTTACAGCCGCAAGCCTTGATGAAGAGTTTGCTTATAAAGTTCAACAATTATTTTCAAATACTACATACATGAGAGTGTATCGTACTAATGATTTAATTGGTGCTGAAGTTGGCGGAGCTGCTAAGAATGCTATAGCGATTGTTAGTGGGGTAGCAACTGGTCTTAATTTAGGGGAAAATGCCCGTGCAGCGCTAATAACCAGAGGTATAGTAGAAATTGTTAAGTGTGTTGAAGCCCTAGGTGGAGAAAGAGAAACCGCCTTTGGTTTAACTGGAATTGGCGATTTAATTGTTACTGCCTCAAGTGAGAATTCAAGAAACTTTCAAGCAGGTAAAAGAATCGGACAAGGCGTACCTCTTGAGAAAGTATTTAAGGAATCAAAGATGACAATTGAGGGTGTAAGAAGTATAATTGCCTTGCATGAAGTTGCAGTTGATAAAGGTATTGAACTTCCAATAATTTCAACAGCTTATCGTGTTTTATTTGAAAATTTAAATATCGATGATGCTATAACTTCGTTACTTACAAGGGATTTAAAAGATGAGAAATCACTTTGAAGTGATTATCAAGCCATAATATTTTAAACATTTACTTGCTATTAAAAATATTTAGTGTTATAATTGTTATAACGAAATGGGAGGTAATATTATGAATAAAACAGAATTAATCGTATTAATGGCTGACAGAGCTGGCGTTACTCAAAAAGTAGCGGGAGAAGTATTAGATGCATTTACTAGCATTGTTGCAGAAACTTTAGGTGAAAGAGGAGAAAAAGTAGTTATTACTGGATTCGGTACATTTGAAGTTAGACATCGCGTTCAAAGAAGCGGTGTAGATCCAAGAACAGGTGCTCCAATTATAGTTCCTGCTCAAGATACACCTGCATTTAGAGCTGGTAAATTACTAAAAGAAGCTGTTAAAAAGTAAAAAAAATAACTAAAAACGCCCTCGTGGCGTTTTTTCTTTTTATCCACATTTTTATACAAATGCCTTTATAATCATGTTAAGTAGTGAAATTCCTGCTTATTTTTATTATAAACTATCCCCATTTACTGTGGAAAACTATACAATATGACTATGTTAAAATATAAGTGGGTGATAGTATGAACTTATTTGAACTTGCACAAACTAATCAATTAGATATGTTAAAAACCGAAGTTACAAATATTAATATTACTGATACTAGAGGTAGAAATTTACTACACTATGCAGTAATTGGTAACTCTGTTGAAACTGTTCTTTGGTTAATTAATCAAGGAATTAATGTTAATCAAGCTGATGAATCAGGAGAAACGGTTCTTTTTGAATGTGTCAGACGTTCAAATATTGAACTTGCAAAAATCCTAATTGCAAACTTTGCAAACCCTAACATTGAAAATAGAAGATATGAACTTCCAATTCATATTGCTGCTGGTAGAGGTGATTGGAGATTAATCCAATTACTTGTTGAAGCAAAAACAATGTATAATAAAAAATCTGCTGATGATAAACAATTAATTCATTATGCGGTATTAGGCGGACATATTGATTTAATACCTAAAATTGTTGATTTAACTGAAGTATCTTACTTTGTAAGAGATGAGTTTGGTAATACCTTACTACATTATGCAACAAGAACATCTAGTTTAGCAGTTGTTAAGTTTTTAGTTGAAAAAGGCTTAGATGTTAACGCACTAAATGATCAATATGAAACTCCAGTTTTTGCAGCAGTCAAAAACAATAACTTTGAAATTGTTAAATACTTAGTTAAAGAAGGAGCGTTTATTGATATTAAAAACCGCAGATTTGAAACTCCACATGATATTTCAATTATTCATGACCGCGATGAAATAAGAGCTTACTTAGAAGAAACACAATATCAACCATTTTATCAAGATAATAAAAGAAGCCAAGCATTAACTTTGGCAGTTTTAAATCGTGACTATCATGAAATAAGAGTATTAGTTATGGCTCATACTCGCTTAAGACCAAATAAACTTGGGAAAACAGCTCTAGATTATGCAAAAGAATATCGCATGAAATCAGCTGTTCAAATGTTACAATCATTATAAAATAATAAAATATAAAGAAAACTCGGGATTTCCCCGAGTTTTTTTAAAATGCAACTAGTGCAATTATAATTGATAGTGCGTTCCAAATCATATGAGCACCGATTGTTACAATGACATTTTCTTTAAATATCATATAAACGCCACCAAATGCAAATCCCATTGCAAGATACGGAGTTAGTACATATAAGAAATGTCCGATACTTGTTAAAGTTGCAAGCTCACTTGAAACGTGTAATAAGCCAAATGCAAATGATGAAATAATAATTCCAAGCCACGGCTTTCTACTTAATTCAAAAATTGTTTTTCTAAATATTAACTCTTCAATAATTGGAGCAAGAATTACGGTTACAAATATCATTAGTGGAATTCCAAATCCAGAAAGTGACATCTCAATTGCTAGTTGGTTTTGTGATTGTCCACCACTAATATTAAATATTATCGTAATTAGTTGTTGGATAACATCACTTACAGCCATTGCTCCAAATAAAATTCCAAATCCAACAAATATTCCTAAGATCATTTGTAGATCTTTTTTCTTAAATGGCTCAAAGTCAATTTTAATATTTGG
This sequence comes from Acholeplasmataceae bacterium, assembly GCA_012520715.1. Classification (GTDB taxonomy): domain Bacteria; phylum Bacillota_I; class Bacilli_A; order Acholeplasmatales; family Acholeplasmataceae; genus DUQW01. Next base: position 11,741 of record JAAYNT010000122.1, on the reverse strand, counting down.
CCATAGTAAGTATCCGACAACACCAATTAATATCACATTAATTAAAACGTTAGTAACGGTAATAGTCATATTAGAATAACGTTGAGTATCTTTGTTAATTACAACATCATTTACTAAATCATAATTTACAATAAAACTAGGATAACCCATTTGACCTTCATCAGTGCGATATAGCACTATCTTGCGATTACCTTCCCATGTGGTGCGTGTGCCATCAATAAATTCAGATAACGTATCTAAGTTAATATGTTCACTTTTATCTTCATCAATTATTACCCAGTCTTTTTTAAAAGTATCTAAGTTATAATTGTTAACTACTATTAATAAGTTTTCATCGTAATCTAGGGTGTAGAGATATTTTTTATATACAGAATTGGAATTGTTAAAAGCTTCTTTTTCTACAAAAGCAATTCCATCACTGTCTGATATTACACTTTCAATTACTTGATCAACGGGACTTACTTTATTAATACTACCAGGTATTAATGAAATAAGTAGTATGATAAGTGAAGCTAAAAATAAAAATCCAACTATATAACTTGATAAAGCAATAATATGTTTTGATAACATTTTTTGTCTAAATTGCTTTTTATCTAACTGTTCTTGTTTTTCTTGTTTTTCCTCTTTAAACATTTCTTCAAAATCTTTGTATGGTTCATGTTGTTGATTGTTTTGCATTTTAATCACCATTCCTTGTGATAAATATTATACAATAACTTATGCATATATGCATAATATATGATAAAATAGTAAAAAGAGGTGACCACTATGAAAAAGAAATCATTTGTTGTAATTGGAATCGATTCTTTTGGAGTTGCAATTACAGAAGAATTGCATGCTCTAGGTTATAAAGTTACAGCTGTTGATTACACTAAAGAAAGATTAAACCCAATTATTGATATTGTTGAATATTCAGCTTTTGGTGATGTAACTAGTGAAACAGTATTAAAAGAATTAGGATTATCACATGTTGACCATGCGATAATCTCTTTAGATAAGTTTGAAGATTCTATTTTAACAACTCTAATTTTACATGATATGGGAGTTCCACAAATCACAGTAAAAGTTGAAAGTGATTATCAAGAAAAAATCGCTTATAAAGTTGGAGCTAGTTTTGCAATATTTCCAAACCGTCTAACTGGAAGAAGAATTGCTAGAAAACTAATTAGTGCCAATATTTTAGACTATTATGACATTGACGAACAGTTCGGTGTATACGAACTTAAAGTCAATGGTACTAAATATGATAAAAAAACATTAATCGACTTAGAACTTCGTAATCAATACGGAGTAAATATTGTTGTTATTAAAAGAGGTAATACAACATTTATTCCAAAAGGTGTCGATTACTTATCACAAGGTGATGTTATTATTGTAATTGGTCCACATAATAAAATAACAAAATTTGAATCAACACTAAATGACTAAGAAAATACTAATTGCTACTCATAATGAAAATAAAGTTAAAGAGTTTAGACAAATACTACCTGAGTATAACTTTATATCACTTAATGAGTTAAAAGATTTTAATGATTATGAAGAAGTAGGTTCTAGCTTTGAAGAAAACTCATTTCTAAAAGCTGATCATTTTTTTAGTAAGCATAAACTAATTACTATTGCCGATGATTCAGGACTAGAAGTATTAGCTCTTAATAATGAACCAGGCGTTAATTCAAAAAGATATAGTGGCGGAAATGATAGCGATAATAATAAATTACTTCTTAAAAACTTAGAAGGAATTGAAAAAAGAAATGCCAAATTCCGCTGTGTATTAACTTTAATTTTAGAAGACGGAGACACTACTCAATTTGAAGGAGAATTAGAAGGACTAATTTCACTAGAACCAAAAGGAGATAGTGGTTTTGGATATGATCCAATCTTTTATATTCCAACTATGCAAAAAACCTTAGCAGAGCTAGGTAGTAAGTATAAAGATAAACACTCTCACCGTTCGATTGCCCTAAATTACTTAAAGGAGTATTTAGATGAGAATATTAGTAACAAGTGATATTCACGGTGATGAACAAACCTTACATAAACTTAGAAAAAAAGAACGATACGATCTTCATCTAGATTCCGGGGATTCAAACATACACCCACAAAATCTTCAAAGTATGCAAATAGTATCAGTTAAAGGTAATACCGATTTTTTTTCTAACTTACCTCTAATAAGAGTAATTGAAAATGAGCTTGGAAAAATATTAATTGTTCATGGTCATATTCAAGGTGTTAAAAGCGGACTTAAATATTTATATGAATTAGGGCAAGCTCAAAGAGCTAATATTGTTATTTATGGTCACACACACTATCAAATGTTAGAACATCAAGATGGTATTTATTATCTAAACCCAGGGTCCCTTAGGTTTGATAATAAATACGCAATTATTACAAAAGAAAAAATCGAACTAAAGGAGTTATGAAATGGAAGACAAAATTAAAAAGGCAGCCGCAGAGGTATTTCATACAAATATTGATAATATAAATATCAAATACCGTCTTTTAGGCGGTATGAGTAATTATACATATGTTATTAGTTATAAAGATGAATTATATACAATACGCTTACTTGGAGATGGAGCAGAAATATTTGTTGATAGAGTTGCAGAATACCACAACTTAAACGAAGCCTCAAAGTTAGGTATTGTTAATGAAACAGTATATTTTAACATCGAAACTGGCGTTAAAGTATCTAAATATATTAAAGGTGAGTGGATTACTAAAGATAATGTTAAAGATCACTATGAAGAAGTAGCCGAATTATTAAGAAAAGTTCATACTAGTAATTTAACGGCGTATTCAAAGTTTGATCCAATAGGTAGAATTGAAAAATATCAAAAACATTCAAATAACTATAATCCAGAATATGAAGAAATAAAAAAATGGTGGAAAGATACATATATTAAAAACTATCAAGATATCCCATTTACATTTACTCATGGCGATTGCCAAAGATCTAACTTTGTCATTGGCCATGATAAATTATATTTACTTGATTGGGAGTTTAGTGGTAGTAATGATCCATTATACGATGTATCAGTATATGGTCAAAATGACTTTAATGATGCTATTAACCTACTACCAATCTACTTACAAAGAACCCCAACTGAAGAAGAATATTACCGTATTAGATTTTACCGCTTGCAACAAGTATTAATGTGGTATCATGTTGCACTTTATAAAGATGATATCGGACTTAGTGCAAAGTTAAAACTAGACTTTAAACTAATTGCTGATAATTACTTAAAAGAAGCAAAACATCACTATAAATTATTAAGGAAATAACTTATGAAAACATTAGACATTTTAGCACTACCTAAAACTGAATCAAGCTTAAGTATTATTAAAAGTTACTTGCAAACAAATCTTACTAGAAGTGAATATGAGCAAGTCTTTTTAAGGATGCTAGAAATTGAACAATTTTTAGGTCTTGATAAAAATGTCATTCAAGAAGGAGAAGACTTTTTAAATAACTTTGCTTCTGATGAATCAAAATATTATTCTGATCTACTTAAAATATTATTTGATTCATCACTTAACTTAAAAGACTTTGACCGATCAGAGTACTATTTAGATGAACATCGTAAATATGTACCAATCCTTGAAGAATATATAGTTGACAGTGATGCTATTAAATTAGCTAAAATGGCTGGTAGGCCATATTTAGATAAGTTAGTAAAAATAACTCAATCAGCAACACCAAATGAAATTAAAATTCCATTTTATGTTGAATTACTTGAACTATATATTAATGATTCAAAATTTGCACTAGCCAAAGAAGCATTAGATGATTTAAAACTAATATCTAGTGATAAATACTACAAACAAGAATTAGAAATTTTATATGGTCTAGGTTTATATGATGAGTTAATTATTAAAGCTGAGAGTTATAAAGATATAAACGAAGCAGTAATACCATCGGTATTAATGCTAATGCGTGTATATTTTGAACAAAATAAAGATCACCGAATGACAGTTATTGACTCTGAGTATGAGCATCACTTTGAAAATGCAACAATTGACCAGAGAAAAGAATTTTATGAAATATGTATTAAGCTTTATCAAAAGCTAGGTAGTAAACAATCAGAAGAATACTACACTAAACTTTTAAGAGATATTAAAAGATTAGAAACAAGACAACAACGTGATCAAGCTAAACAAGAAAAAGAATTAGCCCAAAAGATTGAAACAACAATAGTTACACCTCTTCAAAAAACAAAAGAACTATCAAGAAAAGATGAAAAAAGACAAATTTCTAACTTTTTTGATATTTTTATGTTTGCCGAAGGAATTAGTGAGAAATTTGTCTTAAGAGATTACTTAAGAACACTATTTATTTTTATTGATAACTATATTAGACCATCAGATTATGTAATTTATTTAAATGATGGAAGATTATTTCATTATAAAAAAGAAAGACTTTATGAAAAAAGAATTCTGGAAGAACTAACATATCACACTATCATTCGTGATATTGTAAATAAAGAGACTGAGTTTTTTTCTAATCCATTAGATTTGGAAAAAAACATTGAAGTTGTTAGTCAACTCCCATATGATGTTAATACAAAATATGTCTATGGTATCCCGCTTGAAGGCCAGGGAGCATTTTTAGTATACTTTGAAGAAAATATTGTTGACCCAGAAACATACTATGACTTTGTTAAGCTAATTTCTGGTTTAATATTTTCTAAATTAAACCAAGAAAATAAACTTAAAGTTTTTAGAAAAGAAAACTTATTCTTAACAAACATCTTAAAATCTGATTTGATTGCACTTAGAACACTTACTGAGATAAAAACTACTTATAACCCACTTGCGCAAAAGATGTTTATGCAAGATGAAAATCAATATATTGATAGTTTTTATATGAAGTTAAAACCAGACTTTATAAGAGTTTATCGAGAACAAATTAAAAAGATGTTTCAAAAACCAAATCAAAAAGCACTAATCAATTATCGATACGATAATAAATTTATTGAAGAAAGAATGGTTTCTATTTTAGATGGTGATCAAATAAAGATTGTCTCAGCCTTTAGAGATACAACTGATTCGGTTATTAAACTAGAATCAAGCTTAGAAAAAGCGATTCGTGATCCTGAGACCAATCTTTATAACTTAGCCCATCTAAAAGATCAAATGAGCGATTTAATGGAATCTAAAGTTACTTTTATTGCCGTTGAGTTAAATATGGATAATCGCCATATTTATGGGCCAGATAATTCATTTTTATACTTTAGAGAGTTTGTTAAAATAACTGATAACTTTTTCCCTGACGGAATTACTTATCGGACTGATTTTAATGAACTTATCATTACAATCCCAGTTAATGATGTTAGAACTGTAAATAATACGCTTAAGAGCTATATTAAGTTTATTGATGAGTATCAAGTAATATCAATCCCTTATGAGCAATATCAAATTAAAATGGGTGTTTTAAGATACCCAGTTGCAACAACTCATACTAACGTTGATACAATCTTAAAATATATTGATATTGCAAAAGAAAAAGCGAAACTTAGAAAAGATTTAATATATCATCAGTTTTCATATAATGATTATGAAGATGAAGTATTTGAACAAAGTGTTATTAATCATTTAAATGATGCACTTGATAGAAAAGATTTGCATCTATCATTTAATCAAATAATTAATGTTGAAAAAACACTAGTTTGGCAATACGAATCACAATTATCACTTGAAAACTTAAATATTGAACCAAAATATATTACAACCCTAGCTAAAAAAAGAAATAGAATTATTGAACTTGAAAGATTTCATATCTTAAAAGTACTAGACTTTTTAGTTAAATTAAGTAATGAAACTAAATACTTAATAAAAATAACTATTCCAGTTAGTGAAGAGACATTTTTAGATCAAACTTTTAATCCATTTTTAATTGGTGCAGTTAAAGATAGAAAACTATCTTTTAACTTCATTAGATTAAAAGTAGATTTAGCTAATATTAAAACTCATCACTATACTCATAAAATTCATGAACTACTTAATACTGGTATATCTTTAGATACTACCTCACTTGCGATGGTATTAACGTATCCGTTTAATGCCTTATACGTAGATTTTAATGATGGAGATATTAAGTGGCAAACTTATTATAAAGAACTAGCTAAAGTACTTGAAGGTTTTCATATAGCCTTAATTGCATCTAATGTTAATTCAAAAGAAGCATATGAAACAGTCAAAAGATTAAATATTAAATATGCAAGTGGTCAAATTTATCCAAAAGTAGATGCAGAAAAGTTGCTGCAACAAATAATCGAGATGATGAATGATGACAAATAAACTAAGAAATCACCATAAAGTATTAGAAAATATGTATATTAAAGGATCTCTTCATGTCTTAGACCAAGTTAAACTAATTACTAATCACTACTTAACAATTAATACTAATAACCATGATGAAATCCTATTAAACATTTATGGGTTATTACAAACTCTTTTTGTTGGTGTTGATGCCTTGTATGATTTTGTTAAGGCAGTTACAGAAAATAAATATTTAATTAACATTAACCAAAATGATAGATTACACGAATTAAAATTTATTCGTAATGATGTCGTAGGACATCCTACTTCACGAATATATTCTAATAATAGAACTGGTTTTTGTATTCTAGATACTAAAAATATTAAAATCGATAAAATTAAATATTCAAGTTATGTTATCGATAATAAAACTAATAAAAGTGAACTACTTTTAACAAAAGAAGTTAATTTATATAAACTAATTAACGCCTATCATATTGAAGCAGATAACATAATTGAACAAGTTGAGATATTTTTAGATAATCCATATTCTAAAAATATTGTTGAAGTAATATTAAAACTTGAAAGAAAATATTTAGACGGAGAAGATATAAGACTTCATTTAAACGAATCGATTGCAGAAGTATTAAAACACCTAACTGCTAATAATAAATCTCAGCACCGCATCATTTGGCGCTTAGATTTATTAAAAGTATTACTAAACTGGGAGTCTAGTGATCCTGAGATTAGAAATTTAGTTGATTACATTACTAAATTTCAACTCCAAAAGATATTAGAAATTGCTCTTGATATAACAGGTCAATACCGCCCAATAAGGCGAATTAAACTACCTTATTTATTAAGAGAGTTTTATAAAGATGTAAAACCAAAAGAAAAACAAGTAGTACCACTACTTAAAAACTTACATGATAGTAAGCATCCATTTTTTAATTCAGATTTATCTGAGTTAAGAAAAATTATGGATACAAATTCAAGCCAAAAAATACTTAGTATTTTAAAAGAAGAAAAAGATGAACAACGCATATACCTCCTTGGAAGTATCTTAAAGCGTTATAATAGTAAATAGAAAAAGAGGTGAAAGATATGACAAGAACTGAAGATGATTATCTAATTGGCGAAAGAATTAAAGTTGCTAATGAAAAAGAACCAGGTGTTGTAACACGTATTGATCAAGAAAGAGGATTAATTTACGTTTTATTTAAAAGATTTAGAGAAGAAGCTTATCCGTATCCAGAAGCTCTTTACCAAAACATTTTAACTCCGTTGGTGACTAAAAAATAATGAATATTTTTAAAAGATTAATTAGATTTTTTATTAATCTTTTTAAGTTGTTATGGGAAACAGTAAAAACGATGAAAACAAGACGCGGTATATTAGCGCTGTTTTTATCGTTAATGATCTTTGCTGGCTGGGCTTATATCTTTATCGGTATTGGGATATTATTTAATATACCATCGCTTGTTGCAATCGGCTCAGCAGTAGCACTGTTTTGGCTTGGCCCATTTACACCACTAATTCCAATTGTAGTATTAGTAGCATTTTTTATTCAAAGATATTTATTTAGAGATAGATCAAATGACCAGGCTTTAAAAGAAGCAATAGCTAATTTTAAAGAAAGAGGTTTTAAAGATGATCAAGGCGTAAAAGATTCATACGCCAGAAGAATTAAATTATCTAGACTACATAGTTATAAAAACTATTATTCTAAAAAAGCTAAAAGAGGAAATTATGTCTACAAATAAAGATAAATTATTACTGCACGTGTGTTGTGGACCGTGTGCAGTTTATCCAACTAAATTTTTGCAAGAACAAAAAATCCAGTTTGATGGATTTTTTCACAATCCAAATATTCACCCAGCAAGTGAATATAGTAAAAGATTAGAAAATGCTAAAAAACTTGCAGATATTAGAGATTTTAATTTAATAGTAGATGAAGAATATTTTGAAGATTTATGGCTTGAATATGTAGATGTTCCAACAAGATGTAAGAAGTGCTATACAATTAGGTTTGAAAAAGCTTTTAAATATGCAAGTAATAATCAATACAAAGGAGTAACTACTAGCCTATTAGTTAGTCCTTACCAACAACATGAGTTAATTATTAAGATTGCTAATAGCTTTAGCAAACAATACAACATACCATTTGTATATTATGACTTTAGACCACACTTCCGCGAAGGACAAGCGGAAGCAAAAGAGTTAGGTTTATATCGTCAAAAGTATTGTGGGTGTCTATCTTCATTTGAAGATAAACTGACTTTTGACATTAATAAAGAACTAAGAAAGGAAGAAAAAGCTAATGGTTAATATTTTATTAAGTAGAAGTTATATTGATAATCCATACTTATATTTATATTTTAAAAAATATATTAAAAAAGGAATGAAAGTATTAGTTATCCCTTGGTCTTTTTATCCTGATTATGATTATGATAATTATCGTCCAGGTGGAGATCGTTATAATAAGTTAATAGACCAATTTATTCCATATGATATCGAGGAAAAAGATATTACTTGGTTAGATTATTATAATGATAATCATGAAATTGCGGTTAAAAAAATTAAACAAGCCGACTTAATTTATCTAACAGGAGGACTACCTGATAAGTTATTTGAAAGATTAGAAGAATTTAATATCTTATCAGATCTTGAAAACTTTAAAGGGGTTATGTTAGGTATTAGTGCAGGAGCTGTAGTTCAGTTTCAAACTTATCATCTATCACCAGATAGAGATTATAAAAAGTTTAATATTTATCCAGGCTTAAAAATAATTAATGATTTTGGTGTCGAAGTACATTATGGTGATAGAAGATGGAAACAAAACCGCTCACTTAAAAAGATTAACCAAATTATTCCAAGAGATTATTACACTATTCCTGATGCAGGAGCATTAATTAAAGACGGGAGTAGAATTATCTTAATTAATGGTTCCAGAAAACATAACATTTAAGGAAGGTCAAAATGACTATATATGAAAAACAACTAAAAGAATTACTTAAAAAAGAGTATCATCCAATTTCCAATTATTCAAACTTTTCAAGTTTTGTTTTTAATGAATTTGAAAATATTAGTTGGGCGGGATTTTACTTTAGTAACGGCAAAAACTTATATTTAGGACCATTTAATGGTAATGTTGCATGTCAAACCATCGACTTTGATAAAGGTGTTTGCGGACATACCTTTACAACCAAAAAAGCAACAATTGTTCCAGATGTTCATAAGTTCCCTGGTCACATTGCATGTGACAGTGGAACTAATAGTGAATTAGTAATTCCTCTTTTTAAAGACGGCGAAATTATTGGTGTTTTTGATCTTGACTCATATGAATATAACAGGTTTTCAGAAGAAGATGAAAAACTATTTACAAAGCTTACTAACATCTTAATGGAAGTAGTATAAAAAAAGAGATGACTAAGCATCTCTTATGATACAAATTTGGTATCCCCTCTGGGACTCGAACCCAGGGCACCCAGATTAAGAGTCTGGTGCTCTAACCAACTGAGCTAAGGGGACCACTCAATTTATTATGATGATATAATTTTAACACAATTTATATAGCTATACAAACAAAATATAAAGGAGATTTTTAAAATGGAAACTAAATCAGAAAAATTTAAAAGAATTGCAGAAAACAGAACTAACCGTATTATTGAACAAATTAGAGTTTTAGGTAATTTATCTAACACTTCTAATTATGAGTTTACAATGGATGAAGTTGATCAAATTTTTAAATCAATCCAAGCAGAACTTAAAAAAACTAAAGAACTTTTTGAAATGGAAAACGAAAAGAAGTTTAGATTAAAATGACTAGAACTTTAATACTTGCAATTATTGCAGGAGTTTTATTTTTACTTTTAATACTTTTATTTTTCTTTGAAAAATTAATGTATTACAAACGTAAAAAAAAGATTATTGAAAAGCTAAAAGAACACGGAACTTTAGAAAAAGAAGGACACTATTATTATTTGATTATTGGCGAAAGACAATATCAAATCTTTTTCAAAGTGATGAAAAACAATGAATATCTAACAATTAACTCACACAAGATGATGCAAATAGATACAAACCGCGATAAAAGACCACTCTTAATAAAATATAATTACTCTGGTCCACCTTTTAAAATCTTAATTTTATATCCTGGACTAACAAGAGTTAAAAGAGCTATTAATGAAAATGAGGTTGTATTTATTACACATGAAGACATCTTATATGACAACTTCAAAGTAGTAAGAGAAGTTGAAATAGATGATTTTATAAAAACAATTAAATAAAAACGAAGCGGAATTAAGGGAAAATACCATTAATTCCGCTTTTATTTATCTTATTAATAAAGTAAAACGCTTTTATTATAAATAAACTTACAATTTTGCCTAAAACACCATAAAATAGTATTAGAAATTACCTATTCAAGAATTATCTACAATTTAATATGAAAGGAGGGTGCAGGTTTTTATACTGCACAAGACCTATGAAAGAATTGAAATTTAGCCAAGAGCAGTTTGATTTGCTGCGAACTAAAATCAATTACCACAAACAAAAACCAGGTCCAATTATGCCAGCTCTGCATGATGCACAAGAGATTTTTGGTTGTATTCCAATTGAAGTTCAAAAAATAATCAGTGAGGAATTAGGTGTAAGTGTATCAAAACTTAATGGTATTGTTACTTTTTATTCACGTTTCTCACTTCTACCAAAAGGCAAATACATTATTGGTATTTGTTTAGGTACAGCTTGTTACGTTAAAGGTAGTCAACAAATACTAGATGCTGCCGAGCGTGAATTAGGTATTAAAGCTGGCCAGACAACTAGTGATGGTTTGTTTACACTAGAGGCAACCCGTTGTATTGGAGCGTGTGGACTAGCTCCAGTTTTCGTCGTTGGCGAAGATGTTTACGGAATTGCGACACCACGTCAAATGGTTGATGAAATTAAAAAGATTTACAAACTTGAAAGTGGTGAAGAAAAATGATTAAAACACGTAAAGATTTAGAGAAAATTAAAGCCGCTGAAACTCCAAAATTAGCGATGCGTCAAGGTTTTAAAAGACTTTATATTATCGTGCAAATGGGAGAAAAAGGAATAGACGCTGGAGCAAAAGCTTTGTTAGATGCATTTATTTTAAAATTAAATGAAAAATTAATTTTTGATTGTGCCATCGTTCAAGGTCCAGGATCAGAATATGAAGATATTGATCCAGTTGTTGAAATAGAAGAAAAAGATAAAACAACTATTTATGGCAATGTAACTTTAAGTGATGTTGATAAAATTATCGAATCACACATCTTACGCGGTGAAATTATAAAAGACCTTTTAGTTGAAGTGAAAGGAGGCAAATAACATGGCATATCGTAATCAAATTGTAATTTGCGGTGGAACTGGATGTATGTCTAGTAAAAGTGCTTTAATTAAAGAAGCATTTGTTCGTGAGTTAAAAGAAAACAATATCCAAGATGAAGTATTTGTTT
>JAAYNT010000015.1 GCA_012520715.1 Acholeplasmataceae bacterium | reverse complement strand
TATGACAATCCATTAACCATGACATGGGTAATGATTGTCTATTTAGTACTGGCTACGCTTTCAATAATTTATCAATTTTACATTGTTGTAAAACTAACAGTTAAACAAGAATATTTAACAGCTCTTTCAATAAGATATAAAATATTTGATTGGACTTCATTTGTCTTATTACCCGTATCGATATTTATTATGGTATTTGCAAATATCTTAGTACCGGGAAGAGTTTATCAAAGATCTATGGAGCCAACCCTACAAGATGGACAAAATATATTAATCTATAAATTTGAATATAAGCCAAAAAGAAATGATATTGTTATTATTGAAAACAAATCACTAAATGGAGATAATTCAGATTTTATTATTAAAAGAATTATCGCCGTACCAGGCGATAGGATAAGATTTAGAAGAATTGATGTAGTTGGTCAATTATTTATTAATAATGTTGAATTTATAAGCCAAGCACAAAAACAAGCAGGCAAGCCTACCCATTTTACAGTTACTGAGTATTATAAACTAGTTCAACATCAATTTAGTGCCCTTGAAGAACCACCATTTGAAATAACTTTAGCTGAAGGTTATTATATTGCGTTAGGTGATAATTTTGAAAATTCAACAGATTCAAGAGATCTTGGAGCTTTTCATATCTCACAAATCGGTGGTAAAATGATCTGGCCAATTAAGGAGTGATACAATGAGTCAAATCCAATGGTATCCTGGTCATATGGCCAAAAGTTTTAGAGAATTAGATAAAAACTTACGTCAAGTTGAAATTGTTATGATCTTACTTGATGCAAGAATTCCAATGTCTAGTATGAATCCTGAAATATTAAGAAGGCTTCATAATAAACCAGTTTTAATACTATTTAATAAACAAGATTTAGCAGATCGAAAAATATTGTCACTTTGGGAAGATTATTACAGACAAAGTGGTTATTACACTTTATCAATTGATGCAACAAGTCCACAAAGTTTAAGAAGTATTTATTCCCTAGTTAAAGATGTTATCTTAAAAGAACAAGTTGAAAGAAATCTAAGAAGAGGTCGTCAACTTGCTCCATTTAAGACAATGATTTTAGGTATACCTAATGTTGGTAAATCAACTTTAATTAATAACTTAACTGCAAAAGGCGGTGCTAAAGTTGAAAACCGTCCTGGAGTTACAAGACAATCTCAGTGGTATCGTCTATCAGAAGAGTTTGAGTTACTTGATACTCCAGGGGTGTTGTGGCCAAAGTTTGAAAAAACTATTGGCTATAATTTAGCAATTACTGGAGCAATTAAAGATGATATATTACCACTTGATGATGTCGTTATATACGCACTTAAATATTTATCAAAACATTATCAAGCAGCACTTGTAGAAAGATATAAACTAACATCTACTGATGATGTTTTTGAAATACTTAATCAAATAGGAACAAACTTTGGCGCACTGACAAGAGGCGGAGAAATTGACTATGATAGAGTATATGCAATTGTATTAAAAGATATAAGAGATAAAAGACTTGGAGGGCTTTGCTTTGAAAAGCCATGATGACAATTATCGCTTAAATAACCAATTATCCCTATTATGCGGAGTTGATGAAGCTGGAAGGGGTCCACTCGCTGGCCCAGTTGTAGCAGCAGCTGTAATATTAAAACCTAATGTTAATTTAGAACTTGTTAACGATTCAAAGAAACTAACACCAAAGAAAAGAATTGAAGCGTTAGATGAAATTAAATCTAATGCGGTATCAATTGGAATTGGAGTTGCATCCGCAATTGAAATTGATGAGTTAAACATCTTAAATGCTACTAAACTAGCAATGACTAGAGCTATTGATAATTTAGATGTAAAACCAGAATTAATATTAATTGATCATGTTAAGATTAATACTGATATTAAATCAATTTCAATAACTAAAGGAGATCAGTTAAGCTTATCTATTGCAGCAGCTTCAATAGTTGCTAAAACACATCGTGATAATTTAATGAATGAATATCATATAAAATATCCTCAATATGGATTTAATAAACATATGGGTTATCCAACCAAAAAACATCTAGAAGCAATCAAAACATATGGCATTACACCAATTCATCGTAAAACTTTTAAACCAATTAAAAATTCATATTAATATAAAAAGATTACTATAAATTAATTTTAACCGACACATTTCGAGTATAATCGAAGTTGTTGTCGGTTTTTCTATTAGTTTCGAATATAATCGAAACCGATGTGTTAATATGATTAGATGAGGCCTATATTTAGACAAATTAATTAATTATATTTTTCAAAACACAAGTAAAACATTTTCAGCATTAGTCCATTTCTTGTATTTATTTTTTCAAATTATTAAAATTATCAAAAATTACATATATATTATTGTAATATATATAAAAAAATTGGCATCTTTTTAACTTGACAACAAATATTTTCTATATATAATAATAAAAGAAAGAGAGCGAGATATGAAGAAATTATTAATTGTTGAATCCCCAGCCAAAGCCCGCACTATTAAAAGCTATGTTTCAAAAGATGTAGAAGTACTAGCATCTGTTGGTCATATTAGAGATTTAAAAACTAGTGGACGCGGTGATTTAGGGGTTGATATTAAAAACAATTTTAAACCAACTTATGAGCTTACAAGAGGTAAAGCTAAAGTTGTTAAAGAGTTAAAAGAAGCTGCTAAAGATAAACAAGTAATTTTAGCTACTGACCCGGATAGGGAAGGAGAGGCGATTGCTTGGCACTTAGCAAGCGTTTTAGACTTGGATTTAAATGAATTAAATAGAGTAGAGTTTAAAGAAATTACCCGTCAATCGGTTACTAAAGAATTAGAAAACTTAAAAACAATCGATATTAATTTAGTTAAATCACAAGAAACTAGAAGAATTGTTGATAGAATTATTGGCTTTAAACTATCAGATTTAGTAAGAAGAAAAATACGAGCCAGATCGGCAGGTCGTGTTCAAAGTGTTGCCTTAAAGTTAGTAGTTGAATTAGAAGAAGAAATACAAGCGTTTATTCCAGAAGAGTACTTTGATATTAAATTAAAATCTAAACGCTTAGAATTTAATTATATTAGCAAACATAAAGATTTAATTAAAGAAGAGGAAGCTAATATAATTAAACAAGAAGCAGTAGCTCCATTTACAGTTACTAATATTACGACAAGAGAAAGAATATCAAGACCAAGACCAGCTTATATTACATCTACATTACAACAAGATGCTAATAATCAACTTCGTTTTACATCAGCAAGAACAATGAGAGCTGCTCAGCAGTTATATGAAGGTGTTGAAATTAATGGTGAAGTTACTGGTTTAATTACTTATATGAGAACTGACTCTAATCGTATTTCAACCGATTTTATATATAAAACAAGAGATTATATTAAAAAGACTTATGGTGATGAGTATTTAGGTTATTATAAATCAACAAGTCAAGAAGGCGCTCAAGATGCACACGAAGCAATTAGACCAACTGATATTAACTTAACTCCAGATAAAGTTGAACAATTCTTAGAAAAAGATCAACAAAGATTATATCGTCTAATTTATGAAAGAACACTAGAAGCGATGATGGCTAATAGTAAATATGAAGTAACTGAAGTAGTAGTATCTTCTAATAACCATAGTTTTATTACAGAAGGTGTAGTTCAAACATTTAAAGGTTTTACAATTGTAAAAGATGATAATAAAGATAAAGTTTTACCTAAGTTAGAACTAGGTGATACTTGCGATAATCCAGAGTTGATTTTTGATAAAAAAGAAACACTGCCACCAGCAAGATATAGCGAAGCAAGTTTAATTAAAAAACTAGAACAACTTGGAATTGGTAGACCATCAACATATGCTCATATCATGTCAACTCTAAGACAAAGAGATTATGTAGTAACTGAAAAAAGAAGATTTGTTCCAACCTCACTTGGAATGACTACATCAAAAGCATTAAGCGAGTGGTTTGATCCAATCATTAACTATAAATACACACAAAGATTAGAAAATGTCTTAGATGAAATTGCTGAAGGTAAAAATGATCGTACCGAAGTATTAAATAAATTTTACAATCACTTTAAACCACTATATGATAACGCAATTACTAATATGAAAGTTATTCCAAACGAGCTTACTGGGACAATGTGTCCACAATGCGGTAAACCATTAGAATACAAACACTCAAGTTATGGTAGATTTATTGGGTGCTCCGGCTTTCCAAGTTGTCGTTATACCGAAAACATTGAAAATGAACGTCCTAGACGTTACAAAAAGGTGGATAAAAAGGCTTAAAACAGCAATTTTTAGCCATACCTATTTACAAAGTAAATCAATAATGCTATAATAAATATACATCTAATAAAATAGATGTTACTTATCCCCTATTTGTGTAAACAATTTACACAAAATCCCCTTAATTAGACCCTCTCCCCAAAGAGGGTCGCTTTTATTTATTAAAAGAATTCTTTTAATATGTTATAATTATATTGGTGATTAAATGGGATTTTTTAGAAGAATATTTGGGCGTAAACCTAAAAATACTAAATATGAAATGGGTCTACATAAAACAAGACAAGCCCTTGATAATTTATCAGATATCTTACAATCAAAAGAAAAAATAGATCAAGAACTATTTGATGCGATTGAAGATATTTTTATTCAAGCTGATGTTGGAGTAGATACAGTTTTATATTTTGTTGAAGAGCTTAAAAAAGAAATTAACGTAAAGAAAATAACTGACCCAACTGAATTATCAGAAATTATAGTTGATAAGTTATTTGAAATATATTTAAAAGATGAAGTTATTATTACTGATTTAAATTATCGAAAAGATGAGACAAATGTTTACTTATTTGTTGGCGTAAACGGAGTTGGTAAAACTACATCAATTGGCAAAATTGCTGATCAAGCAAGAAGAGAAGGTCACAAAGTATTAGTAATTGCTGGTGATACTTTTAGAGCTGGGGCAATTGAACAACTTAAAATTTGGGCCGAAAGAGCTAAAGTTGAGTTTTTTGCAAAAGAACAATTTTCTGATCCATCGAGTGTTATCTATGATGGTTTAGAAAAAGCTAAAAAAGAAAAGTTTGATGTTGTCTTAGTTGATACAGCAGGAAGATTACAAACTAAAACTAATTTAATGAATGAACTTTCAAAAATGCACCGTGTAATTGAAAGATCAATTGGAAATGAAGTAAGTGAAACATTACTAGTGATTGATGCTACAACCGGACAAAACGGAATTAGACAAGCTGAAGTATTTAAAGAAGCAACTAATGTAACAGGAATTATTTTAACTAAATTAGATGGAACTGCCAAAGGCGGTATTGTTCTTGCGATTAGACATTTATATAACTTACCAATTAAATATGTTGGGTTTGGTGAAAAAATAGATGATCTAGTTCCATTTGATATTGAAGATTATATTTACGGGCTATTTCAAGACTTTTTTAAGGAGTAATAATGGAACTTTATAAAACCGAAAAATTAAATGAACTTTTTTCTTATTATCATAGTTTATTAACTGATAAACAAGTTGAGTATTTTAAACTTTATTATTATGAGGACTATTCACTTAGTGAAATAGCTGAAATTCATAATGTTTCAAGAAATGCGATTTATGATCAACTAAAAAGAGTAGAAGCAAGACTTAATGAACTAGAAGAAAAATTAGAACTTAATAAAAAAGCTAAAAAAAGAAAAGAGTACTTAGACAAATATTTAAAATCAAAAGATGATAAATATTTACATAAATTAATAGAAGTGGATGATGAAAATGAATAGTTTATCAGATAGAATGCAAATGGCGGTTCGTCGTCTAACAGGACGAGGAACTTTAAATGAAAAAGATATAGATGAAATGATGAGGGAAGTAAGACTTTCCTTACTTGAAGCTGACGTTAACTTTAGAGTCGTTAGAAATTTTACTAATAGCTTACGAGAAAAAGCACTAGGAGAAAAGATCTTAAAAGGATTAAATCCCGGTCAACAAGTAGTAAAAATTGTACACGAAGAGTTAAAAACAGTTATGGGTAGTGAAGTAGAAGGTATTAACTACTTTGATAGAGGACTAACTATTATTATGGTAGTAGGTCTTCAAGGTAGTGGTAAAACTACTTCAATTGGTAAATTAGCAGTTCACACAAGAAAAGTTGATAATAAAAAACCATTTATTATTGCAGCTGACGTTTACCGTCCAGCTGCAATTGACCAACTTAAAACAATCGGAAATGAAATTGGGGTATTTGTTTATGATGAAGGACAAAAAGATCCAAGAAAGATTGTTAAAAACGGAATTGAAGAAGCCAAAAGACAAGGTGCTGACTTAGTAATTATTGATACAGCAGGTCGTCTTCATATTGATGAAGAGATGATGCAAGAATTAGTCGATCTTAAAAAGATTACAACTCCAAATGAAATTTTATTAACAGTTGATGCTATGACTGGTCAAGATGCAGCAAACATTTGTAAAAGCTTCCATGATCAACTTACTGCAACTGGAGCTATCTTAACAAAACTTGATGGCGATACAAGAGGCGGAGCTGCTTTATCAATTAGAGAAGTATCAGGTATTCCAATTAAGTTTATGTCAAGTGGCGAGAAGATGGATACATTTGAAGTTTTCCATCCAGAAAGAATGGCATCACGTATCCTTGGGATGGGTGATGTACTAACTTTAATTGAGCGAGCTGAAGAAGCAATTGATGAAGATGAAGCAATGTCAATGATGGAAAAACTTGCTAATGATACATTCAACTATAATGACTTACTTAAGCAATTTAAGATGATTAAGAGAATGGGCTCTTTATCTAGAATAATGGGCTTTATTCCAGGCATGAGTGGTATGAAAGAAGCAACCGAAAACATTGATGATAAACAGTTTTATCAAATGGAAGTACTAATTAAAAGTATGACCGAACAAGAAAGAAAAGATACTACATTAATTGATAAATCAGCATCTAGACGTAAAAGAGTTGCAGCTGGTGCGGGGATGAAAGTTGCAGATCTTAACAAGTTAAGAGAAGCGTTAAGACAACAAAAAGTTATGATGAAGCAAATGATGAAAATGGATGAAGATGATCTAGCTAAAGCTCAGAAAAATCCACAACAATTAATGCAACAACCAAAACAAAAAAGAAGAAAAGGGAAGGGGAAAGGGAAAGGAAACTTTAGATATCGATAAACTATCGATAGTTTCTTATTTAGATTTGTGTTATAATGTAATCGCTCACATTGACAAAAACAGATATAGATAGTATAATTAATGTGCTACTTTAATTTTAATATACATATATTAATAGTCTTTCAAAATTATTTGAAAGTAATACTATAATTTGTTATAATAATTAAGCAGAGGTGAAACAATGAAGGGGTTATCAATTAATCATATGACTACTACACAAACTAATCAGGTAACCCTGCTGTTTTTAATATGGCTATAAAATCGCATTTTTTATGCGATTTTTTTAATATAATAGGAAAAGAGGAGAAAGAAGTATGGAATTAAGACTACAAAACCTTACAAAAATCTTTATTGATAAAACAAAAACTGAAACACGTGCTGTTGACAATTTAGATGTTGTTATTGAATCAGGTACTTTAGTAGGATTGCTTGGACCATCTGGATGTGGAAAATCAACAACACTTTTTTTGATTGCTGGTTTACACGAACCAACATCTGGTAGAATCTTCTTCGGTGAAGATGATGTAACTAGGTTAACTCCAGATAAAAGAGGGATTGGACTAGTTTTCCAAAACTATGCCTTATACCCACACATGACAGTGAGACAAAACATTATGTTCCCACTAGAGAATCAAAACATTGCAAGAGATGAAGCATTAGAAATTACTCAAGAAATTGCTAATTTAGTAGGTATTGGTAATCTTTTAGAAAGAAAGCCAGCACAACTATCAGGG
>JAAYNT010000121.1 GCA_012520715.1 Acholeplasmataceae bacterium | reverse complement strand
GCCTTTAAGGCAGCAAATTCACCTAAATAGCAACCTAAATCATAAGCAAGACTTCTAATATAAGTTTGTTTGGAAACATCAGCTAAAAAGCTAACTTCATAGTTTTTATATTCTGATGTTTTTACAAACTTATTAATTGTAACTGTTCTAGGCTTTAATACTACTTCTTCATTACTTCTAGCAAGTTCATAGGCTTTTTTACCATCAACTTTAAGTGCTGAGTAAATAGGCGGAACTTGGTCGTAAGTTAAATTATTAAAATGTTGAAATCCTCTATCTAAATCACTACTAGATATAGTAGGTGTTTTAGACTCAATTATTGTACCATCAACATCATATGAGTCATAATTATGGCCAAAAAGTATAGTTCCTGTATAAGTTTTATGATCTGCCATTAATAAACCTGATAATTTAGTAGCTCTACCTACTAAAATAATCAAAAGACCACTAGCAAGTGGGTCAAGCGTTCCCGCATGACCTATTTTGTGACCTTTAATTATAGTTTTCAACCTTCTAATTACATCATATGAAGTAATTCCAGATGGTTTGTCTATTAAGATAATTCCGTTCATTTTAACACCTATAATATTATACAATATTTTATCTAAATAAACAAAAAAGAGCATAACGCTCTTTAATGTTAAAGAATTATTTATTTAAATGAATTAATCCATTCAGCAATTTTTGCTTTTGGTCTGTATCCTGATGCTCTTGCTACTACTTCTCCGTCTTTAAATAATACTAGAGTTGGAACACCTTGAACTTGGTACTCAACTGCTTGACTACGGTGCTTGTCAACATCAACTTTGTAAAATTGAACGTCAGTCATTTCACCTGCAAGTTGATCTAAAACTGGCATAATCATTTGGCATGGTCCGCACCATGTAGCAAAAAAGTCAACTAATACTAAACCTTGAACGCCAATAACTTCTTGAAATTCTTGGCCTTGATATTCTTTCATCATAATATAACCTCCACTTCCTTTATTATTATATATTATAAATAACAAATAAACAACGATTAAGCATTTTTTACTTATCTTTAATCTTAAATAGTAACAATAGTTACTCCCATCATCCCTTCGGTTTCACCGCCATGACGATGTGATTTAATTATACTTGATGATTTAATATAATCATAAACAGCTTTTTTAACTGCACCAGTTCCATATCCATGAATTATTCTAAGTGAACCAAGCCCGCTTAAAATTAAATCATCAATTGCTTTATCTAATAGCGGCTTTACATCTTCAAATCTAACACCTCTTAGGTCTAATTCGGTTGATCCTTTTTTCTCTGGCGTAATTCCGCTTGGTTTTCTAGTTCTTCTTACTTTTTTAGGTTTACTTTGAGGTGTAGCTGTTAGTTGTAAGTCTGATTTAGGAAAGTTTAAGGTAAACACTCCTAGATCAACTAAATATTCGTCTCCTGTAATTTCAATAATTTCACCAGTTTGTTGATAAGGTAAAATAAAGACATGATCTCCTACTTTAAAATTATAATCAGTTACAATTGGAACACTTTGATCTGGTCTTCTTATTTTTGATTTAATTTCAGCTTCTTCTTTAGTTGAAATTGATTGTCTAGATTTTAGTTCTTTAATAATTTTTTGAATTTCTAATTGTTTTTGATTCCAAACTTGAGTTTCTTGATCAACTATTTCTTTTAATACTCTAGCTTGTTCTTTTGCATTTTTTTCAAGTAGCTCGTCATACTTTTGGATTTTTGATTGTAATTCTTTTGTTAAAAGTTCAAACTCAGCTTGCTTATGGTCTAATTCTTGCTCTCTTTTTGATAGTTTTTGAATCACTTTTGCAACATCTGTTTGTCTTCCTTCGACGTTTTCGTTGGCTTTTTTGATAATTTCTTCTTTTATTCCTAATCTATTAGCAATCAAAATAGCATTTGATGAGCCGGTAAGACCGATTTGCAAGTGATATTTAGGCTCTAAGGTCTCCTCATCAAATGCAACGCTAGCTGTAATAATGTCGCTTTGTTCAAAAGCGTATACTTTTAATTCAGAGTAGTGAGTAGTTACTACTAAATTAGGATTATATTTTCTTAAATAATCTAAAATAGCAATCGCTAGTGAAGTTCCCTCAACCGGGTCAGTTCCACTACCTAACTCATCTATTAAAATTAAATCATTACTAGTAACATTATCGATAATAGTTTTTATTTTAGTAATATGTGATGAAAATGTCGACAGTGATTGTTCAAGTGATTGTTCATCACCAATATCAGCATAAATATTTTCAAATATACTTATCTCAGATAAGTCATCAGCAGGGATTAAAAGCCCTGCTTGAGCCATTATAGTAAGTAGTCCTACTGTTTTAAGTGCAACTGTCTTACCACCCGTGTTAGGACCGGTAATAATCATTGTTGGTGCCTTTTTATCTAAATAAAAGTTAATTGGAACTATTTTTTTAGGATCAATTAGTGGATGTCTTGCTTTAATTAAGTTAATTGTTCCTTCATTGTTTAATTTAGGAATAATTCCATCTATTTCAATTGCATAACTTGCTTTTGAAAAGATTAAATCTAAGTCTAGAAATATTTCTAGATTGTTTTTAATTGATTCAATGTTTAAGTTTAATTTTTTAGAAATATCAGCAAGTATTTTTAATACTTCTTGGTTTTCTTCAACTCGAAGCATTTCTACTTCTGCCATAATTGATCTAATTTCATCTGGTTCTATATAAACAGTTTGACCACTTTGAGATACATCGTGGATAACTCCTTTTATTTTGTTTTTAAATGAGGCATTAAAGCATAAGCAATATCTATCACTTCTAGTAACTATTACTTTTTCATTTAAAAAGTCAGAATATTTAATAATTAACTTTTCTAATCTTTGATTTATTTGTGATAATTTATTATTAATTTGCCTTCTAATTCTACTTAAATTAGTAGTCGCATGATCATAAATTAATCCTTCATCATCAACACTAGATTCTAATAAATTTAGCATTTCTTCATTTAAGATAATTGCATCTTCATATTTATATAGTCTTGGGAGCTCTAGTTTTAGTTTTTTTAAGTTTTTAAAGTAGTTTAAAACACTAATTTCTTGACGAAGAAATATTTTTACTAAAACTAGTTCATTAATTGTTAAAACTGAGCCAATTTCTAGTCTTTTGACTTGATGATAAATATCATATTTAGGATCTAAAAAAATGCTAGATGTCCTTGTTGAGGCGGTAAGTGCATCACTTACTTCTTCTAGCTTTTCTTTGATTAATTGTTTATTAAACAATATATCTAAATTTAGTATTTGCTGTTTAACTCGCGGTGATGTTGCATATGGTGTTACTAAATTTAATATTTTATCAAATTCTAAAGTTTTTGTCGCAAAATTCATGTTCCCTCCTTTATTTTATGGTCAAATTATGGTATAATAGTTTTGGGAGTTTTGATAAAAATGAAGTATTTTTCAATAAATTTGAACCAAGAAAATTTATATAAATTACTAATAGCGTACCAAGATTTTATTGTTGAAAATAATATTGAGCACGCTCTTTTTAAAGCGGTTCATGATAATGTTGAAATTATCGCATACAAATCAGGAACAGTTCTATTAAAAGGACCAGATGTTTCTGATGAAATTATTTTAATTAAAAATGGCTTAGGAATCAAAGACTATGAAGCCATTGGAAGTGATGAAGTTGGTACTGGAGATGTCTTTGGTCCAATTATTGTTTGTAGTGCTTTAGTTAAACTAGATGACTTTAAGTTCTTAGAAGATTTAAATGTTAGAGATTCTAAGAAAATGAGTGACCGTGAAATTATTAAACTTGGACCACTACTAGCAGAAAGATTAACACATTCACTTATTATCTTATCACCAAGTAAGTATAATAATATTTCTAAAAGACCTGGTTATAATTTAAATAAGATTAAAGCTATTTTGCATAATCAAGCAATTTTAAAGACAAGTGTTAAATATGATCAACCAGTTCCAGTTATTTTGGATAAGTTTTGTACAGAAAACAACTATTATAACTACTTACGTGATGAAGAAGTTGTTTATCATGATATCAATTTCCATGAACAAGCTGAAAACTTTCACTTAAGTGTTGCTGCAGCAGCAATTATTGCAAGATTTGCATTTATTGTTACTCTTGCAAGATACCGCAAGGAATTAGGAATTACTATACCTAAAGGTGCAGGACCGAAAGTTGATGAAGTTTTAGAGGAAATTTTATACAAAAATGGTGTTGATTCCTTAAAAAATTATGCCAAACTTAATTATAGAAACGTTCTTCGTCTACTAGGCGACGATTAATAAGTTCATTTATAAATACTGCTGGAGGCTCGGATGTTAATTCGAGCCTTCTTTTTGTAATTGGATGATTAAATGAAAGCTTATAAGCATGTAAATATGGGCCAACTGAGCCGTAAACTTTCTTTGGTCCGTATACTGGATCTCCTAAAATTGGATGATTAATCGATTTTAAATGAACTCTAATTTGATGAGTTCTACCAGTTATTAAATCAAGTTCTATATATGAATATTCATTATTTTGACTTAAGACTTTATAATGTGTAACGGCTCTTCTTCCAGTTAGAGCGGTAGTCATTTGTTGTCTTTTTTTAGGATGCCTAATAATTGGTTTATCAATTGTTCCATTAAATGTTTTAAACTCACCATAACAAATTGCCAAATAAATTTTAGATATCGTTCTATTTTTAAACTGGTTTTGAAGCTTTTTTAATGTTTCATCGTCTTTAGCAATTATTAATAAGCCAGAAGTATCTTTATCAAGTCTGTGAACGATTCCGGGCTTAATTGGATCATTTGATAGCTTATCAAATTGATAAAGAAGTCCACTAACAAGTGTTGTTTCCATGAAACTATCACTTGGATGGACTACTAAGCCTTTTGGTTTATTAATAACCGCTAAATATTCATCTTCATATACTACTTCTAAGTTTAAATTAACTGGTTCTAAGGTAATCTTT
>JAAYNT010000120.1 GCA_012520715.1 Acholeplasmataceae bacterium | reverse complement strand
TGAAACATATCAATTGGTCTTATATAAGTTTCCATATCAGCAACAAACATATCTTTTAGCGGCTCTAGACTTTGTTTAATTTCTTCAAAATTATATTGTTCAAATCCAGCCTTTGCAAGTTCTAACATTTGAATTAATCCAGGCTCCTGGCTTCCAGAATAGATATTAGTAAGACTATCTCTAAATGTGGTAATCCTATCTCTTACTATAATATTAAACCATCCGTTATCTAAGCCATTATTTATTAGTCCAGCAAGTGTTGTAATATGAACAATTAAGGTACTTAATTCTTCATATATTGATATTACAGAGTTTATTACATTATCAATTGAATTAACAATTGCACCTAACTCTTCTGCAAGTGGGTACATTGAGTTAATTAATTTTTGAAAGTATTGTTTTACTAAGTTAATCTTAGTATCTAAATTATTAAGTTCAGTAACAATTAAATCTTTATTATTCATTAATAAATCTAAATCTGATAAATCTAATCTAACAATATTACCAATTGATACTTTCATACTTTCAAATTGCTGAATAATAGTTGAAAACAATTTAAAACTTTGTTGGTATTTAGCGGTAGCTGGTTCAATTATTATACTAATTACTTCTAATATTTCTAATTGCTTTTTAAGCATTTCGTATTTTGAAGTTAAATTTGAAGTTGACTTTCTTACAAGTTTAACTGGTTCTATAAACTGTGCAACTTTATCTTGATGCGAAAAAGAAAAAACATCTCCACTAATAAGTGATGTATATCCTTGGTGTAATTGGTCATTATTAATTCCTTTAATTAACTCTTCAAATTGAGAAAATAAACTTAGATCTAATTGACTGTTTATATCATTTAGATGACCTAAATTATCAAAAAACATAGACATTTCAGTATTTGCATTACTAAACTCTAATATCATCATTTCAAAAGCAGCTTCTAAAGTAGTAAATTGATCTAATCCTAGGGCTTCTGCGTTAATCAAATCTTTAGCCATATCTAAAAGATCAAATGGCATCATAACCGCTTCAAAACCAGCGAACTTGAAGTTTTTGACTTCTAGTTCAATTTCAATATCTAGACTTTGACCTGGCATAACCATATATGCTAAGGTCAAAGTCTTTCCAACTAATACTTTTGACATTGTATTTGGTGCATTTATGATATTAGCATTTGCTAAATTAATTGGAATTTGAATTTGCATAGCAAAACTACTTTGATAATAAACATTACTTAGTATGTTTGGTTTTATTTCATATATTAATTTAACTTGACCATTACTTTCAGATAAATCAATTGCTTTTACTTCATTTCCATCTAATAAATATTTAGTAGTAATATTAAATGGTAATTTATTATTGTAATGTTCTTTATCTAAGTTAAGTAAGTAAAAGAAACTATCATATTCATCTAATGAAGGAATTAAAGCATAATCTTCTTCTAATTTAATTTTAGCATCTGGACTTGTAATGTTTAAGTTGTTACTTTGTAAAAAACTACCATATTGTTGATAATTAATAAAACTTGAATTAGATATATGGTTGCTAGCTGTCATACTCTTAAGTATTCCGTCTTCATTATATGTTACAAATATTACTTCATCGCTTTTAGCTTTTACAACCTCTGTTGGCAAAGTAATATCAATTGTATTAATAGTAGTTAGTTTAGTTGGTTGTAAAAGAACTAATAATGATGAAAAACCACCAATTGATATTACTTTGCCAACAGAGGTTGTAAAAG
>JAAYNT010000119.1 GCA_012520715.1 Acholeplasmataceae bacterium | reverse complement strand
TAAAACTGACGACAACTGGTTCGTGTTAAGTATTTTAATACCAATTGAACCTTAAAATTGCAAGTTATGTATGAATAATTACAAGTTATGCCGAATAACTATTATTCGGTATTTTTTATGTTAAAGTTAGAATGAAGTAAGCGATTTCACAAAATAAATAAAAATAGGTGACTAAATGTTGAAATATCAAGAATTAATAAATAAGATGACTTTAGAAGAAAAAGCATCTTTGCTATCAGGCAAGGATTTCTGGCAAACAAGAGATATTAAAAAGTACGGAATTCCTAGCATGTTTTTAGCTGATGGACCACATGGAATTAGAAAACAAATGGCAGATGCTGATCACTTGGGATTAAACCCAAGTTATGAAGCCACTAGTTTTCCAACTTCAGTCTCGATGGCTAATACTTTTGATGTAGATTTAATCCAAAGAGTTGGTATAGCATTAGGAAAAGAAGCCGCTGGACAAAGAGTAAGTGTCTTACTGGGGCCAGGAACTAATATTAAAAGAGATCCAAGATGCGGCAGAAACTTTGAATATTTCTCAGAAGATCCATATTTAGCAGGTATGATGACAGCCGCTCATATAAGTGGTGTTCAACAAAGTGGTGTATCAGCATGTGCGAAGCACTTTGCTGTTAATAACCAAGAGTTTAGAAGACTAGTTATTGATGCGGTAGTAGATGAGCGTGCTCTTCGTGAGATATACTTGCAACCATTCGAAATTGCTGTAAAACAAGGAAATACAAAAACAATCATGTCTGCATACAACAAAGTAAACGGACAGTATGCAAACGAAAATGAGTATATATTAAATAAAGTATTAAGAGAAGACTGGAACTACGAAGGATTAGTAGTTACAGATTGGGGCGGAAATAATGACCGAGTTTTAGCAATGAAATGCAACTCGGATTTAGAGATGCCAACAACGGCATCTGAAACTAACTATGATGTAGTAAGAGCAGTTGAATCAGGAGATTTAGATGAAGCCCAATTAGACAAAGTAGTTGATAGGATATTAACAATTATCTTTGATACAGAAAAAGCATTTGAAAATGTTGAAGAAGTAGATTTTAACGCACATCACCAATTAGCAAGAGAAGTTTTAGAATCAGCCGCAGTCTTATTAGAAAATGACGGAGTCCTCCCATTAACAGGTAATGAAAAAGTATGCATAATTGGTGATTTTGCTGACAAGCCAAGAATTCAAGGTGGAGGATCATCCACCGTGAATCCTACTAGTATAGATAAAACAACCGATTTTATTAGTCAACATACAATTAATTATGTTGGTTATGAACAAGGATTTAAACGATATGGTAAAAAAAGTAGTAAGTTAGTTAAAAAAGCAGTCGAACTAGCTAACAAATCTGATGTTATATTACTGTACTTAGGACTTGATGAAGTTAGTGAAGTTGAAGGAATTGATAGAAAAGATTTAAAATTCCCCGAAAACCAAATTACTTTAATAGAAGAACTTAAGAAAACTGGTAAAAAGATTGTCTTAATACTAACAAGCGGTTCAACAATAGAACTTGATTTTATTGAAAATGCGAACGCTGTAATTCATGGCTACTTACCAGGTCAAGCTGGAATGAGCGGTTTACTTAACTTAGTTTATGGTAAAGTCAACCCATCAGGAAGATTATCAGAATCAATTGC
>JAAYNT010000118.1 GCA_012520715.1 Acholeplasmataceae bacterium | reverse complement strand
TACAAAAATAGATTTTATATTCATCCAGCAGCAACAAAATTTCATCATGCTTATATCGGTGGACTTGCATATCATACTTTAAATATGTTAAAAATTAGTGATGATATGATTAAGATTTATCCTTATTTAAATAAAGACTTGATGTATTCAGGAATTATTTTACATGATATTTGTAAAGTAGATGAGATGACCGGTGTTGACGGTGAGTATACAGAAGAAGGACTGTTACTTGGTCATATTGTACTTGGTGTATCTAAAATAGATGAAGTATCTCGTCGTTTAGGGTATGTGGATAGTGAAGAAGTATTACTACTTAAACATATTATTGTTGGACATCACGGACAATTAAACTTCGGTTCACCAAAAAGACCACAAATCGCAGAAGCATTAATGATTTGGTATATTGATACTATTGATTCAAAGTTTCAAGTTATTGGTGAAGTCTTAGATGAAACAGTTCCAGAAACATTTACTACATCAATTCCAGTAGCTGATAAAACTAGGTTTTATAAACACAAACTAACAATGAAATAAGGCTTTATGATAAGAAAAAAAGGACTCTTGGCGAGTCCTTTTATTTTTATTTTTGATTTAATTATTTAAATACATCAAACCATGTGCCCCATAATGCTTCAAAGTCTGGATTTGCAGTTCCATCAGCAAATGTAGGAATTAATTGGTAATCAAATAATTGATCTTTGTTAATTTGGCGTGCACCCTCAAATTTATCTTCATTAGCACTGTCAGTAAATGATAAACCTTCAGATGTTAATAGACGATATTTAATTTCTGATTTCATTTGATTTGATTCATATTTAGCTTTAATTGGTCCAAATTGTTTTTCAATTGCAGCTGATACTCTAATTTGTACGTTGTAATCTCCAGCTAATTCTTTTAGATAAATCTCAATTTGAGTTGCGTTAACAAAATCTTCTGTGTTAACACCGTTTAATGGATTACCATCTTTATCTAATTCTTTTGATAAGTGTGAATCATTAGATTGTTCAGCAAGTTTTGCTGATTGCATTTCATTAACTACGCCATTTGCCATAATAATATGCCATCCGAAGTTAGTTTGAATTTTTGGAATATTACCAAGTTCAAATTCTGGATTTTCTGGGTCAAATGCAACATCACCATTATAGAAATCTAAATATGGGAATTGTGAAGTTTTATAATCTTTTACAATATTATATAAATGAACTGCTCTAGCGTAGAATACTTCGTCTAAACGTGAGTTAGATGATAAGAAGTTAGAAGAGTTAGTAATTTCTCCTAGAGTTTCTTGTTTTAATCTAAATCCAAAACGTTTGTATTCTGCCCATCTATGTTCATTAGTTAAATCATCATCAGAATGAATTCTTGTTGAATCGTTGAAGTGAGCAATTAATCTTTCAATACCTTTTTGTTCGCTTGTAGATTTAGAAATATATGTAAATAAATCTTTAACGAACTCTGGAAGAAGTGCGTGAACTTCAGCTAATTCAGTTTCTGATAATTCATTTGGATTATCAGGTGTACCATCTAAGTTTTGATCTAAGTATATTAATAAATGTGAAGATCTTAATAACCAATAATTATCATATTGTAATTTTGATAAACCAGCAAATTTTTCATAAATATCATCATAATGTGATTCGATATCTTTATCAAATAATTCTGATACTCTAGGAATGACATATAATTTTTCAATTGCTTCATCAAATGATTTAGCTCTAAATGCGTATAATAAGAAATCGCTTCTACCCATTGATGCTGGATAACCACTTTGTTCATATTGATTTTGACCGAAGCCTAAAATCATTTGATTCATTTGTTGTTCGAATTGTTTTTTCTCATCAGCAGTAATTTTGTCATAGTATTTTTCTCTAATTAATTTAGTTGATAATAAATCATTAGCAATACTAATTCCAAATGCTTTGTCAGCTGCTTCGAAAAATTCATCAACAGTAATTACTTTATCACCAATTGATGCTAAAGTTTCATTATCTTTAACTTTAGTAGCGCCTTTATATTCATTTTGTTTAGAGAATAATGTTCTAATAATTGGGTCATAAATATTTAATTCTTGTTCTTTTCTAAACTCTTGAACTTTTTCATTGATATAAGTATCAGTTAATCTTTTTTCAATCATTTCTTCTTTTAATTCAGCGATTAAATCGTCATTACCATCTAAGAATTTATCTTTATCTTCGTTTAAGACACCTTCTTGAGTTTCTGATTCATCGTTGAATTTGTATGCTAAGTAAACATATTCACCAAATGTGTTTGGTCTTTGAGAGAACTGTACGTTTGTCTCTTCGCCTTCCTTAGGCATTCTTAATGCGTTATAAACATGATTTCTTAAATCTGAGTTTTTAAAGTCATCATATTCAAATTCAACTTTAATAGCTTCACCGTTAGAATCTTGAATTTCTCCAGTTTCACCATTAATTAAAGTTAATTGTTCAGCATGTACTAAATTATGAGCTTTAATAATGTATTCTAAAACTTCTTGGTTATCAAGTGCAACGTCAGGTCTTCCTGTTCTAGTACCGTTGAATGTATAATAACCATAATATTTTTCATAATCTTCTTCAGAAATCTCAACACGATTACCATCTTCGTCTTCGTATTTGATTTCATTATTAGTTCTAGTTAGATAATCAATAATATAAGCATTTTTTTCTTCAGTTAGATCAACATAATTAGGATCAGTAGAATCAGTTATTCTAATATCAGGAACTTCAAACCAAGCACCAGCGTTATTAATTTTAATAGATAATTTTCTAAATGCAGCACGTTGTTCAGCTAAGTTTAAAAATTCTGTATAAAATACAGTTACATTATAACGACCTTGACGGTTGTTTTTGTAGTATGTAACGATTTCTTCATCTTTAATGAATACTTTCGAATCTTCATCTTCTAATTCTTTGTCTAATTGTTCTTTAGCATATAATCTAGTTGCCATTTTTAATTTATAAATGTCAAGTAGAGTATCAGAATAATTAGCATAATCTACTGTTTCGTATAATTCTTGAATTAATTCATCTTTTTGAGATGGAACAATTTTTCCAACTACAACTAAACTATCAACAAATGATCTAACTTTTTTTTCTTTAGAAGCATCTTGTTTTAAGTTTTTTTGTAAGTCTTCAATATTTTTAGTTCCAAAAACAGCACTATTAACTGACTCTTCAATTACCTTGCGATGATCGTCGTTAGTGTAGTCAACTTTTGCTAAATATTCGCTAAAAGCTTTCTCGTCAATTAATGTTTGTAATACGCTTAATGCATCAAAACGAAATTCATTGTATAATTCCTCTTTTGTTACACTATGTTTTCCAGCACTTGCATAAACGCTATTATCAATGCTTCCAGTTGGGAATTTATCCGAATTTTTCCCACATGCAGTAAGAGTTAGCGTTGATAGTAGTACAAGTACTAAGATTAATAAACTCTTCACAAATTTGTTCTTATTCATAATATTTTTTCACTCCTTAAGTTCTTTCAATAAAATAATACAAGCACTAATAATATTAACACTTTTAATTAATAAAAGCAAATTATTAACTAATAAAAAACATCTAATTTAAGATAAATCTTATTATGTGCTAAAATTAGAGTGGTGAAATGAATGGAAATTAGAATACTTGCAAGTGGATCAAAAGGAAATTCCATCTCTTTAATTAGTGGCAATAGCCACTTATTAATCGATGCTGGAATCTCATATACTAGAATTAAAACAAGACTACAAGAACAAAACATTTCAGTTGATAGTATTACTGATATAATTATAACTCACGAACACCGTGATCACGCTAGTGGATTACGGGTTTTTCTAAATCGTCATCCAAGTACTAATGTTCATCTAACTAAAGGGACAATGGACGGTTTAGATGTGGCTACAATAGAGTCAATTAATAATTATAATTTTATTACTCCGGAACAAATATTTAAAATTGATGAATTTGAAATATTTCCAATATTATTATCTCATGACGCTAATGAGCCAATTGGCTTAATAATTTATAAAGACGGAAAGAAATTAGTATTTATTACCGACACTGGTTATGTTCATAAAGATTATTTTCCAATAATTATGGATGCTGATTTTTATTACTTAGAATCGAACCATGATGAAGTGATGTTAATGGAGACTTATAAGCGTCCCCATTCACTTAAAATGCGTATTTTAGGTGAAAGAGGACACCTATCTAATAATGAAGCTGCAAGAATCTTAAATGAAGTAATAACTGATGGTAATAGAGCTACTTGGGCGGTTGCTCATATTTCTGAGGATTGTAATACTCAAGAAAAGATAGAACTGGCAATTGTTAAGCACTTTAATAACCCATTTAAAGCTAAAGTGATCTATACTTCACAAGAGTCAAATGAGGTTATAAAAATATGAAAATAATTGCGGTTGGGAAAATAAAAAAAGGTTTTGTTAATGATGGTATTAAATACTTTCAAAAACAAATCTCAAAACTAGAAATAATTGAAGTAAAACAATCAAATATTAAAGATGAAGCAACACTTATTTTAAACAAAATTAAAGA
The DNA here is from genome assembly GCA_012520715.1 of Acholeplasmataceae bacterium. Classification (GTDB taxonomy): domain Bacteria; phylum Bacillota_I; class Bacilli_A; order Acholeplasmatales; family Acholeplasmataceae; genus DUQW01. Next base: position 527 of record JAAYNT010000118.1, on the reverse strand, counting down.
GCGCGATTACGTAATAGCTCTTGCAATTGAAGGTCCAATTATTTCAAGTGAAGATTTAGCAGTAAAAATTGACAATCTTAAAAATAGTGGAAGAGAAATTACATTTGTAATTGGTGGATCTACAGGATTAGATGAATCAATATTAACTAGAAGTGATGAACTTTTGAGTTTTTCTAAATTAACATTTCCACACGAGTTATTTAGATTGATGTTAGTTGAACAGATTTATCGTGCAGAAGCGATAAATCAAGGTAAACCGTATCATAAATAACACTAAATAGTTAATTTTATAAATAAAATCACATTTTTCAAACAAAAAGATGACTTTTTATTAAAAACAGTGTAAAATAAAGGAAAGATGAAAGGAGATTTATTTTAACGTGGCGAAAAGAGAAAAAAAGGCTAAAGATCCTAATAAAAAAGGATTTCTACAAGGCTTCAAAGATTTTATATCTAAAGGAAGCGTAATTGATTTAGCAGTTGCGGTTATAATTGGGGGCGCGTTTGGCGCAATCGTCAACTCAATG
>JAAYNT010000117.1 GCA_012520715.1 Acholeplasmataceae bacterium | reverse complement strand
TTGAAAATAACCCAGGTCGATATCGTCCAGTTGATATTTATGAAAATGATTTAGTTATAAAAGAAGTATTAGACCAACTAACTAATGGTTTTTTCAATGTTCCATTTGATGAGTTTAAAGAAATTAAAGAATCACTAATTTATGAAGATAAATATTTTGTATTAAAAGATTTAAACAACTGGTTAGTTGCTCAAGATCAAATTAATACATTATACAAAGATGAAAAACGTTGGTACCAAATGGCAATTCATAATACAGCTAAATCAGGATTTTTCTCAGCCGATAGAACAATTAGCGATTATAACAGAGACATTTGGCATCTAAAAGAAATTAAATAGGAGGTATTATGATGGATAAAACAAGATTATTTATTATCTCAGGACCAGCAAGTGTTGGTAAAACAACAGTTGCCAGAATTTTAGCAGCTCATCTAAGTGAAAAAACTGCCATCGTTGATGGCGATGATGTTGCAAAGTTTGTCTGCAATGATTGTGATATGCAAAAAATGTTTTTAACAAATGCAAGATCACTCATTAACAACTTCTTAAAAGAAGGAATCGATGTTATTTTTAGCCATGCATTATTACCTCATGAAGTAGAAGAAATTACCAAAGATGCAACAACTAAAGATGCAGAAGAAGTTAAAGTAGTTTTCTTAGTTGCCGATTTAAAAACCTTGCAACTAAGAAATAGAACTCGCTCAGTTGATGAGCATTCACTTACTAACTTAGAAGCTGATCTAGATAAGTTTAAAGATCCAAAAATTGATCCAAGATACATCATTGATAACTCATCGCTATCACTTACTCAAACTGCTAAAATAATAATAGCTGAAGATCGCTTTATTGTGAAATAAAAAAGCGCTAGTTAAATTAACTAACGCCTAATAAATATTAAATATAACACTGCCTTTTTTTGGCAGTGTTTTTTATCTATATTTCAATTCCAATAATATCAACACCGCATAACACATAACGTGGTATTAAAGTTTTTTCTCTTGTTCCAACAACAATCTCATAATATTTTAAATAAGGAGTAGAACCGTCAAAGTCTTCAAATGGAACGGTAGTAACTATACCATCATATAAACCTAAAACATACTCATCTTTTTGATATAAAACACCAAACTCATAATTAATATTAAAGTTTGACAAAAGTTCATTTGCTTCATTTAGTGATTCATAATATAAATCTGGGAAATTATTTAAAAAATCAGTTAAATATTCATCACGATCAAAAACAATATCTAAATCTGATTCATCACTAATAATAAATTTACGAATTTCTTCAAGTAAATTAAACATAGTTTGTTTTTGATATAAAAATGTCCATAAATCTAATCTTGACGCCTTTTTTAAGATATCATTCATTTCATTTAATGATTTTTCTTTAAACTCAAAAGCAAAGTCTATTTCCATTTCGTCAAGTTTAATTTTTTTATCAATTAATGAATCAAATAACTGATTAATCGTTTTTACAGCATCTTTTTTAACAAAAGAAGAATAAGATTTAACACTTAAGCCATCAGCAAATAAAAAGTAGACAACTTTTCCTAAAATACTTGATTGGATCATAAATTAAATACCTTCTCTAAATAATCAACTAAACCGTCTTCATCATTTGTTAGATATGTTTGATATTTAGTAGACATTTCAAGACCGTTTCTTGAGTTTAACATTGCAACTCCGTGTCCAACTGTTTTTAACATATCAAAATCATTTAAATCATCACCAAAAGCAATCGTGTAATCTCGATTTATTTTAAATAATTGAATTAATTTCTCAATTGCATTCCCTTTAGTGTTTTCTTTAACATAAACTTCAAATAAACAAATCCCATCTTTAGTACCCCATAAACGGTAAGTTATATTAGGAAAATGATTATTAATAATAGTCTCGAAAAAGGCTTGGTGCTCCTCTAATACAGTATAAATAATACCAGTAGGTGGTTCATTAACCTCATCTAGTGGAACTTCAACTACCATTGCTCCTTGAGATTCATGAAATAACCAACGTAATCTTTCATCAAGCTTATAGACATAAACGTATTTATCAATATTATATAGTGCCGAGATAGTTATATCTTTTACTAATTTAAATAATTTATGTGAATCTTCAAGTAACATTGGCATCCTAATTTTAGGGAAATCTTTATTACTAGGATTAGAAATAAAAGCTCCATTATCAGTAATAATAGGAGTTTTTAATTCTAAAGTATTATAAATATCGATTGCCCCAATAAAAGGACGGCCAGTTGTTATAATAACTTGATGGCCAAGAGCAGTAATTTTATTAATATATTCTTTTGTTTTTGGTGATACTTGACCTTTGCGGTTTAATAAAGAACCGTCTAAGTCAACAAAGATTGTATATTTCATATTATCCCTCATTAAGTATTATTACATAAGGCGATTGGCCTTTGCAAACTTTTAGAATATCCTTAATTTTTACCACAATGTGTTATGTACAAATTTTATGTCATTAATTTATTTGATCGCTATTTGAAAGTTAATCAACTGCTAACAAATATTATAATATATGTTATAATATTAGAAGGAGTGGGTATGATGAATATTGCTTTTAAGATCTCAGATTTTTTAAACTTACCAACTATAATTGCCTTTGGCTTAGGAATCTTATTAGGATTTCTTTTATTGTTGTTAATTTACCTTCTGGCTGTAATTAGAGGGATGAATACTGAGATGAGAAAAAGAAAAGTTCAAGAGATGTCCGTTGATGAAAATGAAATTGAGTGGCTCATTAATGAAGCTAAAAGTAGATTTTTGCTTCTTGAAAAAGCTAAAGAAGGCTCAACATTTGCAAATGTTTACCAAATAAGTAAAGATTTAGCAAACGACATTGCAAGCAAGTTTTATCCAAGAAGTAAAAAGCCACTTCAAGAGTTAACAATCGATGAGACTTTAATCTTACTTCATTATATTACTGACCGAGTAGATGAGTTGTTGCAAGCTAGAATATTAAAAATGTTTAGAGGTATGACAATTAAACAAATACTAGCACTTAGAACAACAACTACTAAAGTTAAAGAATCCAAAATATATAAAACTGCCGTTGGAGCTAAACTTGGTCAAGTGTGGAGTACACTAAGATATGCAAATCCATTTTATTGGATTAAAAAAGGAACAATTGACCAAGCAATTAAAATAATAATTAAAAAAATCGCCTTAAACAGTATTGTTATTACTGGTGAGGAAACTTATAAAATCTATAGTAAAAAAATATTTGAAGTCACCAAAGATGAAGATTTAACTTTAGATGAACTAGACGAATATATCGACTTAGAAAGGGAGATAGTAAATGAGTAGAAAAAGAAGAAATCAAAAAACTGATCAATACGAAAGTAAACGAGCTATTTTTGAAATTCCTCAATTTGTAAAAATTGAAGGATTAAGAGGAAAAACTAAGTTTAAACCAAGTGATCCAATCTCACCTATTTTTGGTCGTAAAGTTAAAGATGTCGAAGTTCCTGAAGTAAAAGTAGTAGAAACAGGTGATGTTGATACAAGATACGATACTTTTAGAGATGAAAGATCTAAAAAAATGTCAGCTGAAGAAAGAGCGAAATATGACGAGTTTAAAGCAACTATTCATACTGATGATTCAAGAGAGAAGTTTTTAGGAACACCGGTTTATAAACCAACTGAAGCTGAAGAACAACGAAACCAACCTAAAAAACCATCACTAATTAAACCAATTGGTGTTGGAGCTCAAGAGACAGTTGAATCAAATGAACCATCATTTTATTATGATGCTAGAAAATCAGAAGAAGATTATCAAAAACCAACACCAACTAACTATGAAGAAGTTATTAACCGTCATCATGAACCAAAAGCTCCAAAAATTGAAAATGATGATTTTGAAATTTATGCTAAACCTCAACTTCACTCAGTTGATGAGATAGAAGATACAATTCTAGTTAGACCGTTTGAAGATGAAGTATTCGAAGAAACTTACGAACCAAAAGTATCTAAACAACTCAAAAGCGAAGTTGATTATAAACTTCCTAATGTTGAAATGTTTGATAAAAAAGATTTAACATTAGACGATAAACCAGAATGGTTATTAAATCAAATTGAAATGATCAACTCAACACTTGCTCAGTTCCAAGTTGATGGTAGAGTTGCTGGCACTAAAAAAGGACCAACAGTTACTAGATATGAAATATCACTTGAACCTGGTGTTAACGTTAAAAGAGTATCACACTTAGAAAATAACATTATGATGAACTTAGCTGCTGAAACAATTAGAATTGAAGCACCAATTCCAGGTAAACCATATGTTGGTATTTAAGTACCAAACGAAGTGCCAGAAATTGTTAAGTTTGGTAATGTTGTTAACCATGAACAATTTACAAAAGATTTAGATCATCCACTTAAAGTGGCATTAGGTGTTGATATTGATGGAACAAATATCTACACCGACATTACTAAGATGCCACACGGCTTAATAGCCGGGGCTACTAATAGTGGTAAGAGTGTTTGTGTTAACACGATATTAGTTAGTTTACTTCTTAAAAACAAACCAGATGATTTAAAACTAATTTTAATTGACCCTAAGATGGTAGAATTAACACCATACAATAATTTGCCTCATCTAATTACACCAGTAATTACTGATGCAAAAATGGCTGCAACAGCTCTAAAATGGGTTGTTGAAGAGATGGAAACTAGATATAAAACTTTTGCTGAAAACAGAAGCCGTGACATCAAATCATTTAATGAAAACTTACTAACAGGAAGTGCAGTAGGCGAAAAAATGCCTTATATAGTTGTAGTAATTGATGAGCTTGCAGACTTAATGGCAGTTGCTGCTAATGATGTTGAAGACTCAATTGCAAGAATTACTTCAAAAGCAAGAGCTGCTGGAATTCACTTACTAGTTGCAACCCAAAGACCATCCACAGATGTTGTTAAAGGAACAATTAAGTCAAATATTCCAACTAGAATTGCCTTTAGAGTTGCTTCATTTGTTGACTCAACAACAATTCTTGATGGTGCCGGTGCTGAAAAACTACTAGGTAAAGGAGATATGCTACTTAAAGAAGGAGATCGTTTAATTCGTCTTCAAGGAGCATGGATTCCTGATAATGAAATTTATAAGGTTACTGACTTTATTAGAAAACAAGCCGATCCAGACTACTTATTTGAACACAATGATTTAGTTCAAAAAGTTAAAATCTTAGAAGATACTTCAGATGAGTTATTTGAACCAGTAGCAAGATATGTTGTAGAAGAACAAAAATGTTCAATTAACACAATTCAAAAAACATTTGAAGTTGGATTTAATAGAGCCCAAACATTAGTTCAAGCTTTAGAAAAATATAATATTGTCTCAGAACAAGAAGGGAATAAAGCAAGAGAAGTTTTAGTAACAATGGACGAACTTGAAGAAATATTAGGTAATAGATGAATAAATTAAGCGAAAAAAGAGTACTATCTTATGCAACTACTAATTTAATATTGTTACTTACAAACATCGTTTTGTTTGTATT
>JAAYNT010000014.1 GCA_012520715.1 Acholeplasmataceae bacterium | reverse complement strand
TTAATAACTTTAAAATATTAGAAGATGTTAAGGCAGGACATAAAGTTGCCTTAACTGATATCAATGAAAAAGAAAATGTTATAAAATACGGTTCACCTATTGGTCATGCTACTAAAAAAATATTAAAAGGTAGTCATGTTCATACTCATAATGTACATACTAACTTAGGTGAAATATTAACATATGAGTATCATCCAATTACTATTAAAAATGATCAAAAAGTAGAAGACAAAACTGTTAATGTTTATAAAAGAGACAGTGGTGAGTTTGGAATTAGAAACCAAATATATTTAATTCCAACTGTTGGTTGTATTAACGGTATTGTTCGTCAAATGGCTGAAGATTTTAACCGCACTCATCCAACTACTGAGTTTTTTGATGGAGTGCTACCAATCTTACATCCATATGGCTGTAGCCAAATGGGTGATGACTTAGTTAACACTATGGAAACTTTGCAAAACATTAGTCTTCATCCAAATGCGGGTGGAGTAATTGTTCTTGGGTTAGGTTGTGAAAATAACCAACTTGATAATTTTATGAAAACATATGATTATAATCCAGAAAGGGTTAAATTTGTCAACTTACAAGACATCTTTAATGAAGATGAAGTAGTACTTGACTTAATGACAAAACTATACAAGCAAATGGAAGAAAAAGACCACAGAGAGACACAACCAATTAGTGTCTTAAAAATTGGTCTTAAATGTGGTGGAAGTGATGCGTTCTCCGGAATTAGTGCTAACCCACTTTTAGGTTTATTATCAGATTATTTAATTAAAAATGGTGGAACTACTGTCTTAACTGAAATTCCAGAATTATTTGGAGCTGAACATAACTTATTAAATAGATCAGTTTCAAAGGAAGTCTTTGATAAATTAGTTAAAGTTATTAACGACTTTAAAAACTACTATAAATCACATAACCAAGTTATTTATGATAACCCGTCACCTGGTAATAAAGAAGGTGGCATTACGACATTAGAAGAGAAAAGTTTAGGTAATATTGAAAAAGGTGGCATTAGTCCAGTAGTAGATGTCTTAGATACAACTGAAAGACTAAAAAAATCTGGATTTAATATTATTAAAGCACCAGGAAACGATTTAGTATCAACTACCACTCTAGCGATGAGTGGAGCTCAGATTGTACTATTTACAACTGGTCGTGGAACTCCGTTTGGTGGATTTGTTCCAACTATTAAAGTATCAACTAATTCAACACTTTTTAATAAAAAACGTCATTGGATTGACTTTGATGCTGGTGATTTATTAACTGGAACACCATTTAATGAATTAAATGAACAGTTTGTTGATTTTATTATTGAAATTGCCAATGGAAAACAAACTAAAAATGAAATTAATAATGCTAGTGAAATTGCAATATTTAAAGACGGCGTTACACTATAGGAGGTAGCAAGATGAGTTTTATACATGATGACTTTTTATTAGATAATGAGACAGCTAAATACTTATATCATAATCATGCTAAAAAAATGCCGATTATTGATTATCACTGTCACTTAAGTCCAAAAGAAATAGCAGAAGACAAAACATTTAAAAACATTACTGAAGTTTGGCTAGGTGGTAAAGGATTTGGTGATCATTATAAATGGAGATTAATGAGAACTAATGGCGTTGAAGAGCGTTTTATTACTGGTAATGAACCAGATTTTGAAAGATTTAAAAAATGGGCAGATACTGTTAAGTATTTATTTGGAAACCCACTTTATCACTGGACTCATTTAGAATTAAAAAGATATTTTGATATCGATTTATTACTAAATCCAGATACTGCAAAAGAAATATATGAAACAGCTAATAAAAAAATAGCTAATTTATCAGCCATTAAGTTTATTGAATCATCAAATGTTGAAGTTGTTTGTACAACTGATGATCCAATTGATGATTTAAAATATCACAAGCTAATTAAAACAAAGAAAAACTATAACTTTAAAGTACTGCCAGCATGGAGACCTGATGTTGTAGTAAATATTGAGCTTGATACTTTTAATGGTTATATTAACAAGCTTGCTAAAGTAGTTAATTTTAAAATTGAAAATTTAAATGACTTAGAAAAAGCACTACGTCTAAGAATTGATTATTTTCATGAAAATGACTGTCGTCTATCTGATCATGGTATAGATCAAATGGTATTTCTTGAAACTACTAAAGCAGAAGTTCAAGAAATATTTAGAAAAAGACAAGAAGGTAAAAAACTATCAAAAGAAGAAATTGCTAAATACAAAGGCTATTTAATGACATTCTTCGGAAGAGAATACCACAGGTTAAACTGGGTACAACAATACCACATTGGAGCCATTAGAGATATTAACAAGCGTCAATTTAATGATCTTGGTAAAGATAGTGGATATGATGCAATTCAAGACAATTTAATTGCAGAAGCATTAGCTCAAACTCTAAATAGCTTAGATGCAACTAATCAATTACCAAAAACAATAATTTATACACTTAATCCAAGAGACTTTGAAGTTGCTATTACAATTATGCAAGCTTTCCAAGGTGGTGGAATTGCTGGTAAATTACAATTTGGTGCACCATGGTGGTTTTTAGATAACGAAGACGGTATCGAAAAACAATTCCGTGCTCTAGCTAATAATGGACTACTTTCTAAGTTTGTTGGAATGTTAACTGATTCAAGAAGTTTCTTATCTTATCCAAGACATGAATACTTTAGAAGAGTACTTTGTAACTATATTGGAAAAGAAGTAGAAAAAGGACGCTTTCCAAATGATCGCGCCCTATTAGGTAAATTAGTAGAAGATATTAGCTATAATAATGCTAAAAATTACTTCGGTTATTAAAATTATTTGAAATATATTTTAAAAGATCACTAATATCACTATCTGACATTGGACTAGATAGTGTTGAGTTGTAATACGGATGTTCAAAGTAACGTATTATGGTTTTATCCCAATCATCATAACGATTGGGATGAATTAAACCACTAAACGCGCAGTTATAAAATATGTTAGCTCCGTAATTACGCCATGGTCTTGATAAATAGATCTCAAAATTTGAAGTATTTATTATCTTTGAATCTTTAAAGATAAAACCATATTTAAAGTCTTTATGAGTTGATGGAGCTGTAATGTATCCAAAGTCATTAATAACTATTTCGCATTTATCAAATAATGTAGTACTAGAACCAAAGATAAAATCGACATTGCCAACAATTTTTGAGTTAACAAAATGATGATGTCTTGGTTCTAAAACTAACTTCCTTGGATCAAGGTATGATGAGTTTTTAGCTCTTGGTTCATTTGGAAGTGGTCCCAAAAATAATGTGTCTTGATTAGCGATGATATTGCAATTATCTACTAAGATATTATCCCCATATAATGCAAGTGCAACCGCTTGACCAACTACTTTACCGCTACCTGCGTCATTTCTAATAGTTAAATTACGTAAAACGACATTATTACCTAAGATAGTTAGAGTTGGAGTTCTAAATGTTCCATACTCTCTACCATCTTCATGTGGCATTTTTGCATAAAGAGAATAAGTAATAATAACTGTATTTGGATCAACTCCTTCGATAATTAAATTATCAAAGTCAAACTCTAACTTGGTATTATAAATACCAGGAGTTAATATTAGTTTAAGTACCTTGTCTTTATAAGGTTTTAATAGCAATTCGAGATTATCTTGTGGAGAACAAATTATTGTTTTCATATTACCACTCCTTAATCTCAATTATATGAAAGAAATGGAGAAAAAACAATGAAGAAGTTAAAAATCTTAGATTTAATAATTTTTACTGCTATTGCAATCATTAGTGATTGGGTTGCGTATAGTTTAAAATTATTTAATCTTAATTTAATTATTTCATTATCAATTCCAATTATTATTATCATCTATATAAGATGGTCATATTATGGAATAATTACAAATGTGATGGTTGCTATAAGCCATTTCATAATTTTCCAAGAACCTCCTTTAAACAAATTGATACACTCAATTTCGTTCCTTTTCTTGGGACTATCTCTATTATTTCTTTTATTAAAATCTTATAAAGACTTACCAATTAAAAAAAGATACTTAACTTTATTATATATTCCAATTTATGCAGTGATGATGCTTGTTGAATGGGGACTTTCACATTTAACACAAACACCAATTTCATTAATTGGACATATAGCTAATCACAGTTTAAATTTTATTATTGGACTTGCTGTAATATTAGTTGCAAGTATTCAACCAAATATTATTGTTTCAATGAAATCTTATGAAATGCATTTAATAAAAACAAAAACTTATGTAAAGGATGACGGTTATGGAATCTAACGAAAAGAAAAATCAATTAACTACTCTTGAAATAGAAAGAGCAGAACGATTACAATCAGAAAAAGAAAGATATCGAAAAATATGGATTCAAATTAGGCGTTATGCCCCTATTTATGTAATGTTGATTCCAGTTGCTCTATTCTTTTACTTATTTAGATACCGCCCAATTGGTGGTATATTAGTTGCATTTAAAAACTACGATAACTTTTCCATATCAATCAATCAAAGTGATTTTTATGGATTTTTCTCATTTAAATATATTATGTTCGGGCCGCAAGCGACCCGGTTTTGGCGTGCTTTTAGAAACACGTTTACAATAAGTGTTTACGGACTTTTCTTTGGATTTCCAGTTCCAATTATTTTAGCACTATTTTTTAGTGAAATTAAAAATGAAAAATATCGAAGCTTAACCCAAATTATTTCATACTTACCAAAGTTTATCTCAACTGTAGTAATTACATCAATTATTGCTATGATGTTAACTGCCAAAGGAACAACAACCGGATCTGGTGGTATTCTTGCTCAGTTATTTGTTAGATTAGGAGTAGTTGAAAGTGGAGTGGCAATGTTATCAGAACCACAATACTTTAGATCAATTTATATTTTAAGTGATATTTGGGCCGGAGCTGGTTATGGTTCAATTGTATATTTTGCAGCTATCATGGCAATTAGTCCAACTAATTATGAGGCTGCTAAAATAGACGGGGCCAATAAGCTTGCTCAAATTAGATATATTACACTCCCAGGAATGGCGCCAACTTTAACTATTATGTTAATTTTAAGAGTTGGAGCGGCCTTAAGTGTTGGCTATGAAAAAGTATTACTACTTACCGAAAACCGGGGACAAAATGTATTAGAAACAGCTGAAGTGATTTCAACTTATGTATTAAGTTTAGGCGGACTAATGGCAGGAAGTGGTAGTGGTAGTGCGATAAACTATGCAGCCGCAGCTGATTTATTCAACTCGTTGATTGCTATGTTTTTAGTGCTAGGTGCTAACTTCATCTCGCGCCGTGTCTCTGACACATCGCTGTTTTAGGAGGTCATTATGAAAAGATTAGATAAGAGCGAATTGATTTTTAAAATCTTAGCATATGTCCTTGTAACACTGTTTTGTATTACGACACTTTATCCGTTTATTTATAGTATATCAATGGCTGTATCAAGTAAGGTTGCAGTTGAAACAGGACAAGTTGTCCTTTGGCCGGTTGAACCACAATTTGATGCACTGGCAGCCCTAATTAACGGTGAGCAAGCCAGAACATTTTGGATTGCATATACTAATACATTGTTTTATACATTATACGGAACAATCTTTAGTATGTTAATTTCAATCTTTGCAGCTTATGCACTTGCTAAGAAAAATTTAATTTTTAATAAACATATTACATTTTTAATCGTATTTACGATGTGGTTTAGTGCCGGTATGATTCCAACATACTTAAACTACACCCAACTTGGAGTTAATAACCGCTGGGCAATTATTTATGGATTTGGTGCCCAAGCGTTTAATATTTTGCTCCTACGGAATTATTTTGTAGGAATTTCTTCAGAAATTGAAGAAGCAGCAATTGTTGATGGTGCTAGTGAGTGGCAAATATTAAGACATATTTATTTGCCAATGAGCAAATCAGCAATCGCAACTGTAACACTATTTTACGCACTTAACCGTTGGAATGGATATTTCTGGAACCGTATTTTAGTACTAGCACCAGAACATCCACTTCAAGTGGTTTTAAGAGGAATAACGGAGCTTGCTGGCAATACCGATATCATTGTTGATTATGGGTATTCGCTATATTCGCTTGCTTATGCTGCGATTATCTTTTCGATAATCCCAATTATGTTAGTTTATCCGTACTTACAAAAATACTTCGCTCGAGGTGTTAACGTAGGTGGGGTAAAAGAATAATAAAACTAGTTAAAAAAGGAGGATAATATGAAAAAAATTTTAACAGGTATTTTATTATTAATTATTTCACTTGGTTTAGTTGCTTGTGGCAACGGCGACGATCCAAAGCCAGAACCAATTGACAAGGAAGTAGAACTTAATGTTGCTATTAACTATACTTCAGGTGGTAAATTGATGTCGATTACTTATCAAGGTGATACACCTTACCAATCAACTATCAATGGCAAAACTTACAATAAAGGCGATTTATTACCAGCATGGGAAGCAATCGCTGAGAAGTTAAAAATCAATTTTGTTGATAAAGCGACAACTTCTGATGCTAACACTAATGCTCAATTTGACCGCTTAGTTACAACTAACTTTGCTGGCGTTGACTTAGTTAACGGTACAGGTGCAAGAATTGGACCTGAAGGTGTTAAAGGTAACTTTGTTGACTTAGGTAAACATTTAAACAAAATGCCTAATTTATCAAGATTCTTAAATGATAACCCATCAGTTAAAGTTTCGATGACTTCAGATGATAAAGGAATTTATTTTACTCCTTATTTTGATGGATTTGGTGAAATGGAAAATATGATTTTAGCTAGAATTGACTGGATTGAAGATATTCTAGATGCTGAAGATACTTCTTTATTTGATGCTGGTGCTGGTGTAGCTCCAGACAAATATACAAGAAGACAAGTAACTACTCCAGTTGAAGCTACAATTAAAGTTGCTACTAAAGATGGAAAAACTAGAGAAGTAGTTAAAAAATATGACGAAAACATTTTAGACGTATTAGCTGCAGTTGAAAATCCTACAGGAAAATCATTAGCAGATGCGTTTAGAAATCATATTAGCTCTACTTATGGTGAACAAGGATATGAAAAATTATCTCATGTCTTTACTGGTGTTGATGCAGCATATGATACTGATGAGTTAATTGCACTTATGTATGTTGTTAAATCAAATCCTAAATATTTAACTAGAGAATTTGCTGAACCACTAGAAGCAATTGAAGTTTTATTCCCAAGAGAAAACAGAGGAAATAGAATTAGAAACTTATTTAGAATGACTGAAATCTTTGGTTTAAGAGGAGTATTCTCTCGTCATGAGTGGATGTATTTTGGAACAGACGGTAAAATTACTGATATTAGAGGAGAAGACCGTTTCATCGAAGCGATGAATGACTTATCTCACTTATATCAAGATGGTTTAATCGTTCAAAACCCAGAAGACGGTGGAAACTGGAGATCAGTATTATTAAATGGAGCTAATGGATTTATTACTTATGACTATAATGCATCTTCAACTGCTGATGGACTAATTAATAAAGGTCGTGAATTAGACGCAACATTAAAATTCCAAGCAATCCTACCTCCAGTAGTAGAATGGTTTGGAGATGGAAATTTCTTCCACTTTACAGAATCAGCACGTTCAGTTAAAAACGAAGCTTGGGGTATTCCAAAACACGTTGAAAATGATCCTGATAAACTATCAAGAGCATTACGTTTAATCGATGATTTATATGATTACTCAACAGAAGATTCAGTTGGAACTATCCACTTATATGGACCTAAAGGTTGGACAGATGGAACACTTGCTTATGGTGAAGAAACTGTTTATAAATTATCAGACAAATTCTTAGCTGAAATGAAAGATTTAGCTGGCGGTAACCATATTAACTACTTACGCCAATATGTTGGAGCAACACTTCCAATTGGTCATATTCGTTCCCTAGGTTTAGAATTCCAAACATTATCTGAAGAAGGTACATTAGGAATTGAACGTATTAATACAGCTGTTAAAGCTGGTACATTATTACTAGCTGGTCAAACAGGAAAAGAAGCTAAAGAAAAATGGTATGATTTATCACCAACATTCTTCCCAATTTCAAAAGAAGACCAAGAATCAATTGAAGCTGCAGCAACATTTAGAAATATCTTCCAAGATGATGCACTAGTTACAATCTTAAAGAATGGATTCTCTGGAAGCGGTGGATCATTAACTAAACAACAATATTTAGATTCAATGATGTATAACGAAGTAAATGCTTATGAAACTATCTTCATTCAAGCATACCGTGATGCATTAGATAGAATTAAATAAAAATTAATTTATTTGGCAAAGGAAGGGCAATCGCCCTTCCAAGCCAAAAATATCAGGAGGTTACGATGAAGAAACTTCAACTATCAACATATATTAGCGCATTACTACTGATCTCAGTTTTTGGTATTTACGCCCTTGGTTTTTCAACTGGTTGGGCAATGGGCCGAAGACTTGGAGAGTTTTATGAAAATGCACAAAAATTTAATATTCAATTATTTAAAATAATATTTCCTAC
>JAAYNT010000116.1 GCA_012520715.1 Acholeplasmataceae bacterium | reverse complement strand
CAGTTTTTTTCTCTAAATATACATTAGCTAATATTTGATCACTAGGAATAATACGAATTAATTTTCTATAAAAACGAAATTCTCCGTAATTTCCTTTGTCGAAATATGTTTTTAGAAAGCCGTTATTAGTTTTTTTACTATATTTTGATGTATGAAAGATAATCCACTCAAAAAAGAAAAACAATATTTTAAAAATTATTGTTATTATACCAATAATTAAAGTGAAAATGCCAACTATCAAAATAGCTAATAAGCTTTCTTTTTTCTTTCTTCGCGCCATTTAACTCACTCCTTACATAAAATCATATGGACTAACATCGTCATCATCATCTTCATCTATTTCATCAAATATTGACGGTGCATTTTTTGTAACTTCATTAGTTAAACGATACTCTAATGTTGATTGTCTTGGGTTTGTTAAGCGGTTAGCCGCATAAATCATTAAATCTACATCTCCTAAAATAAATAAGAAGTTTTTAGATCTAGTAATAGCTGTATAAAGTAGTTCTTTTCTTAGCATATGAATATAGTTTCTAACTATTGGAATAATAACAATCGGATATTCAGAACCTTGCGATTTATGAATTGAGATTGCATATGCTAAGTTTAATTGATCTAGCTCTAATTTTGTATAGCTAACTAAGATTCCATCAAATTCCACTTTGATTGTTGGTTTTTGATTACTATCAAATAATATTTCCTTTACAACCCCAATATCACCGTTCATTATATCTTTAGTGGTGTCATTTTCTAGTTGAATAACTTTGTCACCAACAAAGTATTCAACGTCACCATTTTTTACACTTATCAGCCGGTTTTCAATATACATTTCTTGAATTAGCTTGTTAACTTCATCAATTCCTAAATCACCTTTATACTGAGGGATTAAGATTTGAATATCTTCAATAATTGAATAACCTTGGTCAATAGCTCCAGATACTAATCTTGTAATTAAAGCTTTTAATTCACTTCTTTGAAGTTTATAAATATATGTATCACTATCTGATACTAAATCATAATAATCTAGTGTTTGAGTATTAACTTTGTTAGCTATTTTAATAATTTGTGAACCTTCAGCTTGACGATGAATTTGATTAAGTCTAATGGTGGTTGCCACATTAGAGTTAATTAAATCAGTTAAAAACAAGCCGGGTCCAACACTTGGTAATTGATCAACGTCACCAACAATAATAACTTTAGCATCATCTTTAATCGCCTTAAAAAGTGAATTAGCTAAGAATATATCAATCATTGATGCTTCATCAATAATTATTAATTTTTCTGGGATTAAGTTTTTATCATCATATACAAACTTTCCACTATAATCCATGCCTAAGCCTTTATGAATTGTTGTGGCATTAAAGTCTAAAATTTCTCGCATTCTTTTGGCTGCCCTACCAGTTGGTGCCATTACTTTAATGTAGGCTTGCATGTGATTTTGAGGAACTTCGTTTATGATTGAATATACTTGCATAATGCCATCAATAATTGTTGTTTTACCGGTTCCAGGGCCACCGGTAATAACAGTAACTGGATTTATAACTGCTTCATAAATAGCTTCTTTTTGTACTTCTGTATAATTAATTCCAATAATTTCTTCTACTTTAGTAATTGCTTTGTATATAATATCAGAATTGATACTATCTTCTTGTTGATTACAAATATTTAATATTTTCTTAGCAACTCCTACTTCTGCATAATAAGCAGGTGATAAGTAATATCTATTATCTTCAAGTACTATTTTCTTCTCAGCTACTAATTCATTAATAGTATTTGTATAGTCAATTTCAATTTGTAAAAATTGATTAGCATAACTAATAACTTGCTCATGAAGGGCATAAGTGTCGCCATTTTTTTGGCCATATTCATTAATTGAATAAATAATAGCAGCTTTTACTCTTCTTGGATCATCTTTTTCAATTCCTATTTTAGTAGCTATTTCATCAGCTCTAATAAAGCCAATACCGCTAATATCATCAATTAGTTTATATGGGTTACTTTTAACTATAACCGCGGCTTTTTGTCCGTATTTAGCAACTATTTTAGCTGCGGTATTGCCTCTAATATCTAACTCAAATAATTCAATATTAACGGCTTCTAGTGTTTGATTACTTAATAGTTGTTGGTATAGTCTTTCAATTCTTATTACGTTTAAGCCAATTTCACGCAAAATCATTTTATCTTCTAAAATTTTACTAATTGCATCAGTTCCAAAAGTCTCAACTATTTTACTAGCCGTCTTAGGACCAATACCTGGAAAATAATCACTTGATAAATATGTAACTACTCCTTCTACTGAATTAAGAGATGCTCTTTTAAAAAGCTCAACTCTAAATTGTTCACCGTAAGTAGGATGAGTTGTCCAAGTTCCTTCTAGTTCATACAATAAATCGTTGGTCACTTTTGGGAAGTGACCAACGATTGTTACATTGCGATCATCTTTAGTTTTTAAGGTTGCAATGGAATAACTATTTTCCTCATTATGGAAACGATATCTAGTTATATAACCACTTAACTTTTCAAGCTCAAAGATCATGAATAAATTCTTCTTTCTTTTTTATAAAATACTTCATCAATAAAACCAGAGCCAAGACATACATCACCATCATAAATGGCGCATACTTGACCTGGAGTTACAGCTTTTATATCTTTATATCTAACAATCATTTTATTATCGTCAATAAACTCAACTTCTACTGGTTGATCAGCTTGACGATATCTAAATTTAGCATTATATTTACCATTTACTTTTGGACCACGCCAAACGTAGTTAATAATAGTTGCTTCATCTGATTTTAAATAATCTAAATTGTCTTTGTTCTCAACAAGTAAGGTGTTGGTTTTCAAATCTTTACCAACGACATACCACGGACCATCAAGTCCGTCTAATGTCCCTATTCCAAGTCCTTTTCTTTGTCCGATGGTGTAATTCATCAGTCCGTAATGATCACCTATTACAGTTCCGTCTAATCGTTTCATTTTACCAGGCTTGGCTGGTAAGTAATTAGATAGGAATTTGTTAAAGTCCCTCTCTCCAATAAAACAGATTCCGGTTGAATCTTTTTTATCTTTAACAACTAATCCTAACTTGTGTGCAATTTCTCTTACTTCTGTTTTATCGATATCCCCAACTGGAAATAGTGCTTTTGATAATTGCTCACTTGTTAGTTGTGATAAAAAGTAAGACTGGTCTTTATTTTTATCAATTCCTTTTAATAGTTTAGAGCCATCCTTAGTATGTTCTACTCTTGCGTAATGTCCCATAGCAATATAATCTACATCTTTGGTCATAGCGTAATCTAGAAAAGCTTTAAACTTAATTTCGTTATTACATAAAACATCAGGATTTGGTGTTCTATTTAATTTATACTCATCTAAAAAGTATGTAAATACTCTGTCCCAATACTCTTTAATAAAATCAACTCTTTCTAATTTAACTCCAAGTTGATTTGCAACTTTTAAAGCATCTTGATAATCACGCTCTTGCGGGCAGATATCATCAAATGATGTTGGGTTACCTAAAATATCACGGTTTAGAGCCGAGTCCCAATTACGCATAAAAACGGCTATGACATCATAACCTTGCTTTTTTAATATATATAAGGCTACAGCGGAATCTACTCCGCCTGATAGGCCTAAAATTACTTTTTTTCTTTTATTATTACTTGTCAACTTCATTATCTCCTGGCAGTGAAAAACCATTTCTCGGATTTAGACTAAATCCTAAGACATTTGGTCCTTCTGGTAATACTATTCTTTTAAATTGGTTTTGATAAAAACGCTTGAAGAAGCGTTTTATATATAATTCTGCCTCTTCTTTTGTTATATCGAATGCTTTTGGAATCGTTAGTTCAAATATTTCTTTTGACCATCCTGATTTAATAAAATGATATAAAATAAAATCATTTATTTCATAACTTCCAATTATCTCTTCTGTTACTTGACCTTTAAGTAGTTCTGGTGATGGTTTAACTTCTGCGATTTCGCCAATTACTTTGCTTAGATCAATATATACTTCACTTGAGAAATATCTTAACATCGCAAGAACAAATGTTTTTGGAATACCAGAATTTATTCCGTACATGCTATTGGCATCACCACTGTAAGTGGTAAAGCCTAGAGCAATTTCTGATAAATCACTAGGTCCAATTACTATTCCTCCGTGCTTATTAGCAAGATCCATTAATATATTAGTTCTAATTCTTGCTTGAGCGTTTTCGTATGTTACATCTTTTTTATCATGATTAATTGATTTAAGATGTACTTCTAATTGTTCATCAATTGGAATTACTAATTTAGTTCCCTTAACACCTTCAATTAACTCGGTTGCTCTTCTAGAGCTTTCTTTACTACTATTTACACTTGGCATTGATACACCAATTAAATTAGTTGAATCTAATCCCATGCGCTCTAAAGTCTGCTCAGCAACTAATAGAGCAAGTGTTGAATCAGCTCCTCCTGAAACACCAATTACAACTTTTTGTAAGTGTTTTGGAAGCGATGATAACTTCTTAGTAAGAGCAGCAATTAATAACTCATTAACCGAGTTACAAGACTCAAATATGTCATCTGATTGGAAAAATGGTTGTGTATCTAAATATTCAAAGTCATAATCTTTTGATTTTTCTAAGTTAAATAAAACAAAATCATTATCATGGCTTATGATATCATGATTTGGGCTTGTTAATCGGTTACGAATAATATAGTTAAAATCAATATCTACTTCTAAATAATCTAAATTATCAAATAAGTTAGATGCTTCATCAATTAACTCCCCGTTAACTGCCGCAATCATATCTCCAGCGTATACATTCTCACTAGTTGACTCCATACTAGAAGGTGAGGCGTATATATAAGCAAGATTTAATCTTTTTGATGTCGTTAGTACTCTTTGAAGCTTTTCATCTCCAGAGTGTAACATTTCTTTATCGCTTGAAGGATTTAATACGATATTTACTCCTTCAAATACACTTAGTGCACTATTTGGTAAATAATTATTACTATCTTCTCCTATTTCAACCATTAATTTAATATCTTCGTGTGAAAAGATAAGATTTGATCCAAATCTTACTTCTTTATCAAATAATTTGATATATTCTAAATCTAGTATTTCCCTTTGATCATAAATATTAAAATACTTCTTTTGATGAGGTGGGATAGTTGTTTTATTTACAACACCAATTACTTCTTTTTCACAAACTACTAAGACAACACTCAAAACACTCTCATTAACTAAAAGAGGCATTCCAATTGTAAAAAGACCTTTAAATGTAGTTTTATTAATGATTTTTTTTGCTTGTTTTTTAGCTTCATCTAAAAATGATGGTTGCAAAAATAAATCATTTGCATATAAACTTGTTAAATTAAGTTCTGGAAATAATACTACTGATGCTTTTGAATTATTTAAAGTTGTAATAATTTCATTAGCATTATATTCTAAGTTTCCAACTTTAATACTTGGAGTAGCAATTCCAACTTTTAAAAAATTTAAATGATACATTATTTAGCCTCCTTTTCATATAAGTGATTTTCTTTTATATATTTATAAACCGATGGCAAGAGATGTTTTTTATTTTTTTTAACATTTGATCTTATTTTAGATGCTGATATTTCATAATCATAATCAATAATATCAAGTTTTACTTTGTGATCACGCTCAAACTCTTTAATTTTATCATGAGATAAAATATGAGTGCGATTAAAGACGATTAATTGATATGTTTTAATTAGTTTTTCGGCTTCAATCCAAGTCGGTAAACTAACTAAGTTATCGGCTCCGATTGCTAATGCTACTTTAGCATTATATTCTTTTTCTAAGTATTCTAATGCTCTAATAGTTCCAGCAAATGGTTGAGTTAGTTCAAAATCACTAACTAAAACATTTGAAAAGTCAATCGCCATTAACGTTAGCATTTCAAATCTTTTTTCACATGGTGCAAGTTCTGGTTTAGGATATTTACAACCAACTGGCATCAAAATGATTTTATCTGGATTATATACTTCATTTAATAACTTAACAACACCATAATGAGCTAGTGTTGGTGGATTAAATGATCCGCCATATAAAATAATCACAATAATCACCTCTTAATAGCATTATAACATGATTTATATATTTATTATCATAAAATATATAAAAAGAGCGGATTAAAACCGCTCTTAAAACTAAACTTAAATAAACTTATTGATTTAGTTTTTCATTTGTCCCAATTCTTAACTTAGCTTTCTTATCTTCAATTATTAACTGATAATTAAAATCAACGACATCTGAAATAGTTTCTTCAAATGGGCGTAGTTTAAATCCTAGTTCTTTTTTAGCTTTTAAATTAGAAAAGTTTGAGTTAGATTTTAAAACTTTAATTGAATAAGTTGTTAATAGTGGTGTTTTATTAACCATGCGGTAATAGATTTCTGCAAACTTAGACATCATTAAAATAAATGTATAATTAATTTTGTGTTTAATTGGTTTAACTCTTGCACATTCAGCAATTTCATCTAAATACTCTTTAATTGTTTTTTGAACACCTGTTAGTAAATAACACTCGCCTCTTTTACCCTTTTCTAATGCCAAGATAATGCCATTAGCGGTATCTTTTACATCAATAAAATTATATGCACCGTCAATATAGAGTGGTAGTTTTCTTTGCAAGAATAAATTAGCTGCTGTTCCCATATAAGATCTCTTATAATCACTTCCGCCAATTACAGATCCAAGATGAGTAATAACTACATCTAGATCATAATTATTAGTAAAATCAAGCGCATACTGAGTTGCGATTGCTTTTGATTTAGCATAATGACCTAAAACAAGTTTTGGATCAAAGTGATCAATTTCAGTAATCAATTGATTTTTCTTTAGTGCAGGTAGAGCATGAACACTTGATGTATAAACAACTCTTTCTACTTTCGACATAAAAGCAGCTTTTAAGACATTTTCAGTTCCTTTAACATTGACTTTATAAAGTCGTTTTTTGTTACCTGAACCAATATCGATATATCCAGCCGCATGGATAACATAATCCATTCCCTTAAATAAATAAACTAAGCCGTCAAAGTCTAAAATATCACCATATAATATTTTTGAATAAGGAGTTAAATAGTCAATTCTATCATGAGGCATAACTAAAGAAAACACTTCATAACCTTTAGCGTCTAATTCCTTTACTAACACATTTCCTACATGACCAGATGCTCCAGTGACTAATACTTTTTTCATGACTTCCCCTCCTTTAGATAAGTCTTTCTTATCCACTTACATTATACACCTTTTAAGGTGTAATGTAAATAAATCCTAATTCGATTTTTACGAAATAATAACTTGTTATTTTAAATTGTTATATTTAATAAAAAAACATGACAATAGTCATATTATTATCATGCAAGTCAATAATTTGAAATTAATATAAATAAATTGTATAATAATTATAGATAAAGGATGTGATTGAAATTATGAAGAAAAATTTAGAAAACTATTTATCGCAACTAAGAGAAAAAGGATATAGAATAACTAAGAGTAGGATTGCTCTTTTAGAAGTGTTAAGTGATGAGCACTTAACATTTAAACAAATCCAAATGAGGTTAGCTGAAAAAGGATTTACTAACGTTGCATCAATTTATAATAACATCGACTTCTTCTTACAAGAAAAAGTAATTGTAGTACTATTTATTAACCAAGTACGTTATTATGAATTAGCAATCGATAATAAAATGCATACAGCAGACAACCACATTCATTTAGTCGATCAAGCTAATAATCAAATTGTTGAAATTAACAATAAACGAATTTATGACTCAATTAGTCGCTACATTGAAAATGACACTGAATATGAAGTTAGTTATATTAGATTAACTGTTGGGGTATCTAAAAAAGAAACTGAATAATTTAATTGTTAAAAAACCACCAAATTAAAATGGTGGTTTTTTTATTATATTTTTATTAATTCAATTACTGAAAGCTTTGTAATCTTTCTTGATGAGACAATTGTTGATATTGCAATCATAATTATCATCATAGTAAATGGAACTAAAAAGTTTCTAAGTGGGAATAAGAGCTCAAATATTGGTGTTCCATCAGGATAAACTATTAACATTCCATATAAATTAACAAAGCCATATCCAACTAATAATCCTAATAAACTAGAAATTAAGCCAATAAAAATAGTTTGAATTAAAAAGATTTGATAAACATTAGTATTTTTAAGGCCAATTGCCTTTAAAATACCAATTTGATTATACTTTTCATGAATTATAAACTTAAAATATTAGTAAATATAATAAATAAAAGTACCAACTAAAAGGTAAGAAAAATAGCTAGTGTTCTTAACTTATTATTTAGTATATATCTTACTGCTATTTTTAAACTTAACATAGTTGGTCCTTTTAATAATTTTATATTTTTTCTGCAATTCTTAGTTTGGCAGAACGTGATCTAGAGTTAGATTCCATTTCTTCTTTTGAAGGCAAGATTGGTTTTCTATTAATTAGTTTTAATGGAGGTTTATCTTCAACTTCAATAGGTAGTCCTTTAATAATTTTAACTTCAGAGTTTTCCTTAAAAAAGTGCTTAACAATCCTATCTTCTAGTGAATGGAATGTTATTATAACTATTCTTCCTCCTGTATTAAGTAAATCAATTAGTTGATCTAGTGCTTCTTTTAACACGTCTAGTTCTTCATTAACTTCAATTCTTAGTGCTTGAAATACTCTTTTAGCTGAATGACCTTTTACTTTATAGTTAACCTCATCAGTAATACTTACTAAATCTGAAGTTTTATGAAGTGGTCTTCTTTCAACTATTCTTTTAGCGATTTGATAAGCATTTTTCTCCTCACCATAATCTCTAAATATTTTTACTAACTCATCAAGTGAGTAAGTATTTAATATATCTTTGGCTGTAATATTTTTATCTTGGTCCATTCTCATATCTAAATTGTAATCATCTAAATATGAAAAACCTCTTTTGCGATCATCAATTTGAAATGATGATAGTCCTAAATCAAATAAGATACCATCTATTTTAGTGACTCCTAATTTATTAAGTTCACTTTGTAAGTATCTAAAATTAGATTTAATTAAATGATAGTTATTGTATTCCTTTAAAATATCAGTAGCATAGTTAATAGCAAAGTCATCTTGATCAAAAGCATATAAAAAACCGCCTTCTAAGCGTTTTATAATTTCTTTTGAATGTCCTGCACCACCTAAAGT
>JAAYNT010000115.1 GCA_012520715.1 Acholeplasmataceae bacterium | reverse complement strand
ATTTCGTTAAATCTTTGTTTAACTTGACTTGAAGCATTATAACCATAACTTTCTGGAGATACTTCTTCTTCTAAGATCTCACCAACTTTAATTTTTGGTTTAATCTTTTTAGCATCTTCTAGTAAAATATGTGTCATTTCTTTTTCTGATAAAACAATTTCATCGACAACTAACTTTTGTGTATAAACTGTTAGTTTATCTACTACTTCATCAAACTCTGCACGGCAAGTTTGAACTCCGTATTCTTTTCTACATCCGGCAATCATGCCTTCTTTAAACGCTTCGATAACATCTTCGCGTTTTAAGTCCATTTCTTTAACTATTTCATTAATAATACTTGAAATGCCTTGATCTTTCATTTTTTCACATCCTTACTGCCGTTCTCATCTGAGAGGCATTATTATATTTAATTTCTATTTTTTTGTATAAGTTTTTAACTCTTATTTCTAAAACGATTGTTTCACCGTCAAAACTAATTAAATCTCCGTTGCCACGAAATTGTGGTGAGACTAAAAAGATATGATTACCAACTTGTTTTAAAAGCTCTTCTTTTGTTTTAATTGGTCTTTCAGCTCCAGCGGTAGAAACTTCAAAATAATAGTCCTCAGGAATTAAACTATCTAACTCTGATCTAATATCATTATGAATTTTTTCCAGTGTATCACTTGTTAGATTATTTCCATCAATTAATACTTCAATAATTTTAGAAATTCCATAATCATTTTTAACTTTAAATGAGTATAATTCTAAATTCATTTTTTCTAGTAATATTTTTATTTGTTCTTCTAATTCCTTAAACATATTCTCTCTCCATAAAAATAAGTGGATTTGGGCCCACTCATAATGTCAAAAATATTATAACATAATTACACTATCTATTACTAATATAATATATTATATATGTTTTGTTTGCGAATTATTCGCAATAGTCTTGCAAATCATTCGCAACTGATATATAATTATTTTGATTATAACGGAGGTTTAATTATGAAAAAAAGAATTATATTACTACTTGCTTTTCTAGGTATTATTACCCTAGCAGCATGTAGTCCAACTAAGAAATACGATATTATTACTACTATGATTCCACAGTATAGTTTAGCTCGTGAAATTGCAGGTGATAAACTATCAGTTCACTTAATTACTAAACCAGGCGTTGATGTTCACTCTAGTGAATTATCATCAAAAGATGTAATAACAATCAATAACTCAAAACTACTACTATATACTAGTGATATTATTGATACTCAAATATCGAGATTAACAATTAAAGGCCCAATAGTTATTGATTTATCTAGTCATATTTTAGATGAACATGATCATGACCACGATCATGACCATACTAGTATTCACTACTGGACTTCTTATCATAACTTAGAACATATGGCTAGTGTAATTTATGAAAATATTATTAAAATAGATTCTGAAAACAAAACTTATTATGAAGAAAACTTAAACCTAGTTTTAGAAAAGTTAAGTAAACTTGAAGATGAACTTTTAGAAATTGTCAGTTTATCTTCAACTAAAGAAATATTTTATGCAGGACATAATGCAATGGACGCACTTGCAAATGAAATGGGAATAACTATAACAGCTTTAGTTGATGATATTAAACCTAATGCTGATGTAACATCACCACAAATTCAAAATTTAATTAAGAAAATTAAAGAAAATAATGCTAAATATTTATTCGTTCCTGAACTTGAATCACTTAGAGTTGTTGAAACAATCAAAAGAGCTTTAAAAAATGAAAATATTGAGTTAGAAATTTTAGAACTGCATGGTTTACACAATATATCAAAAGAACAATTTGATAAAGGTATTTCTATATTTGATATTCTAAATCAAAATAATATAAATTTAGAAAAGGGGTTAAAAAATGATTAAATTCGAAGATGTAAATTTAACTATTGATAATATAGAAATACTAAAAGATATTTCTTTTGAATTAACAAAAGGTGATTTTATTCATATTCTTGGCCCTAATGGTGGTGGTAAAACAAGCTTAATTAAAGTACTGGCTGATATAACTAAACCAACAAGTGGAAATGTGGTTGTCAAAGCCAATAAAATTGGTTATCTACCACAGCATTTCAAATCAAATAAACAGTTTCCTGCTACTGTATTTGAAGTTATTTATAGTGGCTTTGACAAACAATATTTAATTCCTAAAAAAGAGCAAATCAAAATTATCGATTATTGGTTAGAAAAAATGCAAGTTAGCAATTTTAAATATAAAAAGATTGGAGATTTATCTGGTGGGGAGCAACAAAGAATCTTTTTTATCCGTTCACTAGTTAAAAATCCAGAACTATTAATATTAGATGAACCAACAAGTGCTCTAGATCCTAATTTTAGGTTAGTATTTTATGATATTTTAGATGAATTAAGTAAGTCTGGTATTACCATTATTAACATTACACACGATTTTGATCCAAACTATTTAAGTTGTGATCATCATGTTTTATTTGTAGATAGAACTATAAAATTTGACGGAAAATATTGCGATTACCACACTAAGTTTGGAGGTGAACACCTAAATGTATGAGTTTTTAAGTGCTCCGCACATTCAAATTGCCTTAGTAATTGGAATAATACTTGCACTAGGTGCATCACTTCTTTCACCATTTTTAGTTTTAAATGGCGAAGCTTTAATTGCTGATGGATTAGCACATACTTC
The DNA here is from genome assembly GCA_012520715.1 of Acholeplasmataceae bacterium. Classification (GTDB taxonomy): domain Bacteria; phylum Bacillota_I; class Bacilli_A; order Acholeplasmatales; family Acholeplasmataceae; genus DUQW01. The sequence continues at coordinate 5,811 of JAAYNT010000115.1, read as the reverse complement.
TTTTTTAGGTTTTACTATCGGTATTATTGCAATGGATCAACCAATATGGATGGCTATATTAATTGCAATACTTGCAACAATATTAATTAAGGTAATTATTAATAAATTAAAAGTAAATGCTGATAGCGCCATTGGTGTGATATCAGCATTATCGTTTGCAATTGGTCTTATAATAATTCATAAGTCAAGTGGATTTAATGTATCAATTGAACAAATTATGGCTGGTTCGATTTTAACTACTTCTTGGGTTGATGTAATATTTGCAGCAATTATAGTAATTGTTATATTACTTTTTGTTATATTACAATACCGTGGTCTATTTTCAGTGGTCTATGATTTTGAGTATGCCGAGTTTTCTAAAATTAGAGCTAAAACAATTAGTTATGTACTAGCAATACTAACAGCTATTTTTATTGTAATTGGAGTAAGAGTTATTGGAACATTATTAATATCTGCCTTAATTATATTTCCATCACTTACTGCTAGTCTTTTAAAATTAAGTTTTAAGAAAACTTTTATATTAGGAATAATATTATCTATTTTTGCAATGATATTAGGTATTACTTTATCACACTTTTTAGATGTTCCAACTGGTGCATTTGTTGTAGTAATAAACTCAATAGTACTAGGATTAGTATTAATTTATAGTTTTATTAGAAAGAAGGTATTAGTATGAAATTTAGATTAACTAAATCACGAGAAATGATTTTAAATTTATTAAATAATAAACAAAAACCGCTTAATGCTGAAATGATATATGAATTATTAGATGAAAAAATTTATTTATCAACCGTATATCGAAATCTTGAGTTGTTTTTGGAAAACAACTTAGTAAGTAGACTATTTATTAATAATACCGCTTATTATTACATAAATAAAACAGACCATAAGCATTTTATGGTCTGTTTAGGTTGTCATGATATGTTTGAAATCCCTTGTTCTCATTTTGATGAGGGTTTATTAGGTGATCATCAGGATTTCAAAATTAGTTCCCATGAACTTACCGTTTACGGGTATTGTTCAAGTTGTCAACTTTAACTTGGTAAGTTAGGTCCTTTTTCTTCAAAATCGGCATCTACTACATCTTGTGGTGGTTGAAATGGATTTTTAGGTTTTCTAAAAGTAATAATTCCAAAATAAACTGCGCCAAATATGCCGGTTGCAACTAACAATGAAGCTGCAACAATAGTAACAATAAAATTAAGTTCTGCATTTTTAACTATTAAATCAAATAATATTAAAATTGCCATTAATAATACTGAGATGTAAGATAAAATTTTAGATATTAAAATATCTTTTTCACTAATTTTTATCATATCATCAGGTACTAGTGATTTATTTAAGACAATCATTACTAAAAGACTTACTAATAAAGCAATTGGCAGTACCACAGGTAAGACATTACTCTTTGGTAATAAAGCTAGCACAATTGAGTTAGCTCCGAATAAAATAAGCCATCCAAACATTATTAAATACATCGAAATTCTTTGTCGTTTAATTTGCATAATATACACTCCTTTTAAAAATATAATTTTTATATGATACAATATTAATGTAAAGTTGAGGTGTTTTAATGAAAAAAGCTGTTTATCCTGGATCTTTTGACCTATTTACTAATGGTCATCTAGATATTATCCAAAGAGCTAGTAAATTAGTTGATGAATTACATGTCTTAGTCGCAGATAATCATGATAAAGTTCCTGTTTTTACTATTGAAGAACGTGTAAAAATGGTATCTTTAGTTACTTCTCATCTTCCTAATGTTGTTGTTAAGGCAACTGATCAGTTAGTTGTTAATTACGCTAAGGAAAATGATATTATTATGATTATCAGAGGTTTAAGAAATCTATTAGACTATGTTGGCGAGTATCGCCTATATAGTTTTAATAAAACTCTAGATGCAGATATTGAAACAGTAATAATGTTCCCATCTGTTGAAAATCATTATGTCTCATCAAGTGCTATTAAAGAATTAGTAGCTCATGATGTAGATATTTCTAGATATGTACCAAACCAAATATTACCGGTGATTTTAGAAAAATATAAAAAGTTAGTTAAATAATTTTATGCTTTTCTAAAAACTCACACAATAAATCATCTGATACACAAGGGCCGACTAAGTCGGCTTTTTCTTTTAATTCGTCAAAACGACTATTTGCCATAGCAATGCCAATATCTGCAACTTCAATCATGTCGATATCGTTATGACCATCGCCAATTGAAATTACTTGAATTGGTTTAAGTAATTCTTTAATTTTTAATATTCCTTGACCTTTAGAGTGATTATTAATAGTTAAATCAACTCCAATTGTAGTCCAGAAATAATGATCAAATTGTGGAAGTTCAGAAACTGCTAATTCTAATTCGTCATGATTATCTGACACCATCCACATCTGATAGATAGGTATTTCTTTATAAACATTTGGATTTAATTTAGCTGCATTTCTCAAGTGAACTTGTTTAAGATTTGGTTTTCTTAACAATGAATCTCCACTTAAACCCGATGCGCCTACTAAAAAATCATACTTATTTGCAACTTTAATAATTTCTTCAATTTCATTAATTGGAAAAGCATGATCATATATTACTTCTCCATTTAGTATTATATAAGCACCATTAGATAGTACAAAAGCATCAAATAAATGTAAGATATCTTTAATGATATCAAGTCTACCTGGTCCTCTTCCGGTTGCAATTCCTAGATAAAAATTATCATCTTCTGATAATTTTTGTAACATCTTTAAAGTTTTAGGTGGAACTAATTCAGTTTTATTATCTACAATAGTATTATCGATATCAAAAAAAATAATCTTTTTCATCACTTCACCTAATCTAAATTATACCATTTTTAACATTTAATCACAATCAAAGAGTAGAAAGAAATATCTTATTTATTTAATGATTTTACTGCTTAATAGGAGTTATAAACAAAAGAAAGGCGCTATTTAAGCGCCTTTTCGATTGCTTCTATTTCTTCTTTTGTAAACTTTAAGTGATCAAGTGCAGCTAAGTTTTCATGAAGTTGAGAGATTTTTGATGTTGAAATTAATACCGATGTTATAAGTTCATCTCTTAAGGCCCATGATAGTGCCATTTGAGATATAGTTTGTCCGCGTTTTTTAGCAATTTCATCTAGTTTAATTAATTTTTGTCTTAACTCATCAGTAATATCTCTTTCTTTTAAGAAAACAATATAGTCTTTTTTAGCTCTTGAATCTTCTGGAATTTCACCAATATATTTATTTGATAATCTTCCTTGTGCTAGTGCACTATAAACAATTACACCTCCGCCTAAGTTATACATGTTTTGTGGTAAATTGTCATCTTCTATCCAACGATTTAACATTGAATAACTAGGTTGTGTAATTACAAAAGGCACATTTAATTCTTTTAAGATTTTGTGTGCTTCTATTAATTGTTCACTATTATAATTTGATAGCCCGATATATAATGCTTTTCCTTGTAAGACAATATCACGAAGAGCAAGCATTGTTTCATATAGATCTGTTTCACTATCATATCTATGATGATAAAAAATATCAACATATGGAATACCTAATCTTTCAAGTGATTGATCAATTGAAGCCATTAAATATTTTCTTGAACCAAAGTCACCATAAGGGCCAGGCCACATGTAATATCCCGCTTTTGTTGAAATAATAATTTCATCACGATATGGCATTAACGCTTCTTTTAACACACGACCAAAAAATTCTTCTGCTGAACCTGGTGGTGGTCCGTAATTATTTGCTAAGTCAAAATGTGTAATTCCATTATCAAAGGCATGAAGAATCATTTCTTTACCTTTTTCATAATCATTAACTCCACCAAAGTTTAACCATAAGCCAAATGAGAAAGCTGGTAGTTTTAACCCACTTCTACCTAAACGACGATATGGCATTTTACTATAACGTTCTGGATTTGCTATATACATTAATTATTCCCCCTTCTACTAGATTTATTATATCATTTATTATCAGAGATAATATATTATATTAATTAATTATAAAACTAATTACTATCATAAATATGTAATATTTGGTAAAATGTATATATAAATGAGACGTTACTAGGGGGAATTAAATGAAAAATTCTTTACTAAAATCCGATGAAATCGGCATTTTCGCTTTAGGTGGACTAGGCGAAGTTGGTAAGAACATGTACGTAATTGAAGCGTACGATCAAATTTTTATAATAGATGCAGGAATTTTGTTTCCAGATGCAAGACTATTAGGTATTGATTATGTCATACCTGATTTTACATATTTGGAACAAAATCAAGACCGTATTGTAGGTCTTTTTATCACGCATGGACATGAAGACCACATTGGTGGTATTCCATACTTACTTAAAAGAGTAAAAATACCTAAGATTTATGCTTCTGGGTTTGCTGTTAGTTTAATTGAAGCAAAACTTGGTGAATATAAAGATATTAAAATACCGAAAATTGAAGAGTATCGTTCACACTATACATACAAGTTTAAGCAAATTGAAGTTAGTTTTGTAAGACTTAATCACTCAATTCCTGATATGCATGGAATTGCTTTTAAAACTCCACATGGCTATATTTTTCACACCGGAGATTTTAAAATAGACTTAACACCTGTTGGTCCAGCTGCGGAGTATGAAAAACTTGCAACAATGAGTAAAGAGGGAGTTTTAGCCTTATTATCTGATTCAACGAATGCAGAAAGAAATGAGCCAATTCAATCTGAAAAAGCAATTGGTGAATCTATTATTGATTTATTTTCTAATATTAAAGGACGCATCATTATTGCAACTTTTGCTTCTAATATTTACAGAATGCAACAAATAATTGATGCTTCACTATTTAGTGGTAGAAAAGTTGCAGTTATCGGTAGATCAATGGAAAATTCAATTGAAATAGGTATTCAATCTGGATATATAAAAGCTCCTAGCGGAACTTTTATTGATCCTAATGAAATTAATAAATTTAAACCTGAAGAATTAACAATTTTATCTACTGGCTCTCAAGGTGAACCATTAGCAGCTCTAAGTAGAATTGCAACTGGATCACACCGCTTTATAAAAGCAATGCCAGGTGATACAGTAATATTCTCATCATCACCAATTCCTGGCAATCAAGAGTCAATTAATCGTACAATTAACTCACTGTTTAGAATTGGTGCCGAAGTTATTACTCATGGACCTTTAGCGGACACACATACTTCAGGACATGGTAATCAATCAGATTTAAAATTAATGTTAAGTTTAACTAGACCTAAGTATTTCTTGCCAGTTCATGGTGAGCATAGAATGTTAAAATTCCACCGTGATTTAGCAATTGATGTCGGTGTTGATACTAATAACATTTTAATAATGGATAATGGTGATGTAGCCGCTATTTCAAAAGAAGGAATCAAAAAAGCCGGTACTGTTCAAGCTGGTGATGTATATATTGATGGTAGTGGTATTGGAGATATTTCTAATAATATTATTTGGGAACGTCGCTCACTTAGTGAGGACGGACTATTTACCGTAATAATTACAGTTGATTGTCAATCAAGAGTAATTATTACTGATCCTACTATAATTTCAAGAGGATTCATTTACATGAAAGGAAATGAAGCCTTAACTGAATCGCTTGCCACACAAATTAAAGAATTCGTTTCTAAAAAGTTTGAAGAAGATAATCAAATTCATGAAAATGAACTTAAAAATAATATTACTGATTTCTTACAAGATAGAATTTATGATATTACACAACGCAGACCAATGATTATTCCTGTAATTAGAAATTTAAGATGTGAAATATAACAAAAAAACCACCATGATTTTGGTGGTTTTCTT
>JAAYNT010000114.1 GCA_012520715.1 Acholeplasmataceae bacterium | reverse complement strand
TAAAACATCACCTAAATTAGTATTTTCAATAATATCATCTTTTGAGTTGATATTAGTTCCTTCAATAACTTTAATTGGTTGAGTAATCTCAACACCATCTTCTGTAGATATAATTAAATCAAATGATTTTTTATTTGCTGCTTCGCTAAACTTTAAACTTTTAGGATCTAAATATTTATTTGTTACATCAAGTCCGTTTTCTTCTAAAGAAAACTCTAAGTTATCAATTTGATTACTGCGAAGTGATAAACTAACTGAATTAGTTAAGTTAATGTCTTCTAAGTTAAGTAAGATTGCTTTAACTTCAAGTTGTAGTGAAAACTCGTTTTCACTACCAACATAAACTAGTTCATTTCTGTTAATAAAGCCAAATCCATTTTGATAAATCTTAATTTCTTCAACTGAGTATTTAACTGCATATAAATAGTATTTTGTCTCTAGGTTTGAGTCAATTCTTACTTTAAAAGTACCATCTTTTTGAAATACTAAATAATCATACTCGCCATTTTTTGCAATAAATGAATATACATTTAATGATGGACTATATACTCTTTGAGATTTTAATAATTGAACTGGATCAGCAGTTGAGGCACTAATTTCTTCTAAGGTGCCATCATATGGTTTAAATGTCGCTGAAATTTGGGTATCCCCTTGAATTTCAATTTGATATCTAGCACTATTAACTTTTATTAGTTCGCCGTTAATAGTTATTGTATCAATAACATCAAATCCACCATTACCAACCGCTTTTACATTTACTATTGAGCCGTATGCATATAATGGCAAAATGCGTTCTGCATCAATTACTAAATCTTCAGTGTCTATTTCTACTTTAAAGCTGTTAAGTGCAAAGTTGCGATTAAATAACCTTATTTCCATATCATTAGTCACAATAACAGTAAAACGATCGCCACTAATTGTATAAACTTGATTACCTATTGTAATCTCACCAGTAAAGCTAAATTGTTCTGGTGCTTGCAAGGTAATTGTTGAACCAATACGGTTATATTTATCACCTACTGGGTCTTCAACAATTGTAACTTGTTTTTCTGATGGTAAGGAAATTAATACTTGGGTATGAGTTTTTTCTAAACCCTCTTCTAAAATAACGACATTTGTTGTTTCTGATACTTCTAAAACATACTCATCACTTTCAACAATAACTCTTGTATCATTAATTGTAATGTAGTTAAAAATGTGATACTTAGGCGCTTTTATAGTTAATTCGGTACCATTAACATAAACATCACCTGGTAGTTTATTTAATACTTCAACTTCTAAACCTTGGAAAGTTACTTTTGATGAACCAACTGGAATGTCTTTAAATGAAACTCTTAAATCAATGTTTTTATCAACTACTATATCGTATTGATATTCAAAGTTGTGACTAACACCGTTAATAAAAATTTTATCAACCATTTTGTTAGTAGGGATTAAATCTTCTTTAACTTTGGCAATCAATCTAGTTCCATCAACAAATGAAGTTTCATTAGTAATTCCTTTAGTGTCATATATGAAAAAATAACCATCATGGGTTACATTAAATCTTACTTCTTCTTTATTACATCCATTAAGTAAAAAGATAGCAAATGCAAGTATTAAGATTTTTAGTATATTTCTTAATTTCATAATATTCCTCTTTTACTTTAAATATTATACCATAATTTCACAAAATTGCAATATTTGCAACACTTTTTAAACTAGTTTAAATAAAAAAGAGTTCGGCTGAACTCTTTAATTATTTCCTAGATTTAAATGAGTGTATCTAACATTATCTTAGCACTTTTTAAATTGGTTGCTAGTGGTGTTGAGTGAACATCACATATTCTAAGTAATGCTGAGACATCTGGTTCATGTGGTTGAGCGGTAAGGGGATCTCTTAAAAATATTATTAGATCTAATCTTTCCTCAGCTACCATCGCTCCTATTTGTTGGTCCCCACCAAGTGGACCACTCATAAGTTTTGTAACTTTAAGATTAGTTTTAGTCTCGATTAAACGACCGGTTGTACCGGTTGCGTATAAATCGTGATTAGCTAGTTTTAATTGATACTTTTCAACTAGCTTAATCATATCTGGTTTTTTGTTATCGTGAGCGATTAAAGCAATTCTCATAAATAATAACTCTTAATTGGTTTTAAGTTTTCATCTAGTTCGTAAACTAGTGGTTTACCAGTAGGAATTTCTACTTTCATAATTTCTTCGTTATTTAAATTATCTAAATATTTAACTAACGCTCTGATACTATTACCATGTGCAGAGATAATTAATCTCTTGCCAGCTAGCAAATCTTTTTTAATATCTGAATTCCAGTAAACTAAAACACGATCGATTGTATCAAGTAAATGTTCACTTGCTGGTTGTTCAGAAGCTGGTAGATCTTTATATTTTTCATCATTTCTTGGATGTCTTGGATCATCAAGTTCTAATGCTGGAGGTCTAACATCGGCTGAACGACGCCAAATATGAACTTGTTCATCTCCATATTTTTCAGCTGTTTCAGCTTTATTTAAACCTTGTAAGGCTCCATAATGACGTTCATTTAAACGATATGAATATTTAATAGGAATTTCTTCTCCCATTTCTTTTAAAATAATGTCTAATGTACGATTAGCTCTTGTTAGTGTTGATGTATAAGCAACATCAAAGTGATATCCTGCTTCTTTTAATAACTTTCCTGCCTCATGAGCTTCTCTTACTCCTTGGTCTGATAAGTCAATATCAGTCCAACCAGTAAACTTGTTAGCTAAGTTCCATAAACTTTGTCCATGTCTTACTAATACTAATTTAATCATTTTTATCATTTCTCCTTTTAGTTATCTAATTATATTGTAAATATAAATGTTTATTTCCAATACTTATTATATCATTTTTTATTAATATAATAAATTGATATTGCTAACAAGACATAAAAAAACTACCGAATCGGGAGTTTTTAAGATTTGATAATTATCTTAATACGTTTTTATTTATATTGTGTTGCATTAAAAATGGATTTAAAAACGCGGCTGTGAAAAAACTTAAAACTAAATAAACAACTGCTAAGTCTTCTCCGCCTAACTTATGAATTCTTTTACCTGCTGCATATTGCCAGTATATAGCATAAATTCCAAATGTAAAAAGCATCATAAAGAAATGCCCCACTCCATCAAAACCTAAACCAGTTTCTTTTTTTAATCTGTTTTGAGTACTACAGCTCCAATAAATACCATAAATTCCTAAAGTCACAATAATTAGCAAAATCATCATTCCAATTGATCTTCTTTTCATAACAAATTCTCCTTTTTATGTATAAATATTATCACTTTTTATAAATAAAAGCAATATTACATATAAAAAATCTGCAAATTAATGCAGCTTTTCTTCATAAAACAATATATCTATTCAACTTCCCATACTGCAACAAGTGTAATATCTCTTGTTAGGTATTGATATTCAAAAAATTCTCCATCCAATAAAAAGTGACTGAAGCGGTGTCCTTCTTTAATGAATTTGAGCCCAAACAACTCATGAAGAATCTCTAGATATACTTTTGAATATCTAGGTACGTTAACTGGATTTATTGGGTTCCCACCTTCCATTTCAAACGTGATAGAAACCGTTTCTAATGGTTCCCAATATGCAGTAAGCACAATATTATCTTCTACAATGGTTTCATTTTGTTTAAATTCTATACCATTAAGTTACCATCCTATAAAATGATGATTAACTTTTGTTGGGGTATATAAAGGTTCACTAGTTGGCACATATCTTTGAACTATAATAGGAGCAATTTCATTATTGCCGCCATCTGTATTAAAAGTAATAGTTACTTCCTCCTTTTCTATAAAATAAGGTTTCAATAACACGTTTTCAATAAAAGGGGTTTCTTCTGTGACTTTTTCTCCGTTTAATGTCCAATACAAGAAGACAAAACCATCTTTATATATCTCTTGGAAAAATATCGATTCATTCGTATAAAATCTCATCAAGTCAAGGGATAAGTATTTATATATTACCAATGTTTGAACATCGTCTTCTACTTCGCTCATTTGGAATGTAATAGTTATCTCTTCTTTTGGTCCCCATTGCGGGATGATTGTTACTGAATCATAAACTGTAAATCGCTCAAAATCTGCCGGATACGTTTCATTGTTAATGAGCCATGATGTAATAACTTGTTTAAATTTTAGTTTAATATTGCCTAGAGAAAAATAAAAAAACTAGCAGGTGCTAGTTTTTCAAGAAAGGAGGAAAATAATGATGTTTGCTTGCACTTTCATTATAACACTCCAATGCTTATATTTATATAAGATTTCTACATTTTACATAATCTAATATATATTACACACAATTTACTATAATCACTTCATTTTAGGCTTTCCTGGGTTAACGTGAACCATACAATGCTTCACATCATTAAAGTCTTCTTCAATGGCATCATGAACCCTTTCTGCAATGATGTGACCTTCATCAACTGTTAAAGTTCCGTCAACTGAGATTTCAATATCAACATATATTTTATAACCAAACATTCTTGTTTTTATTAAGTCAACTGTTAATACACCTTCAACTTGCATAGCTCTTTTTTCGATTGCTCTTACTACTTCTTTACTAGCAGCTTCATCTACAACTTGACCAATGCTATCTTTTATAATTGAAAGACCGTTATATCCAATAACAAGTGCTACAAATATTCCTGCTATTGGTTCAAAAATTAAAACACCAGACATTGCAAGTCCAACACCAATTAATAAGACTGCAGTTACAAAAACATCAGAGATATGATCAACTGCTAATGCTCTTAGAGCTGGTGACATCGCTTTTTTATATGATCTATGTGTTACAATAAATAATCCTAGTTTAATTATTATGGTAATACCACCAGCAATTAAAGCATAAAAATTAGGCTTTAGTATTGCATCGGTATTACTTTGAAATGAGATTATCATCTCAATTCCTGAAAATATTAGTTGTGTTGCTGCTACTACTAATATAATCCCTAATACAATAGCAACAATACTTTCAAACTTTTCATGACCATATGGATGAGATTTATCAGCTTTTTTTCTACTATATCTTCCTACTACTAAAATACTAATAGTGACTGCAACATCTAAACCAGAGTCAATCGCACTATTTTGAATAGCTCCTGATTTTCCTAAAATACCTAATGCTATTTTTACAAATACTAAAATTGCATTAAAAATAATCGCTAAGATCGTTATTTGTGTAATTATTTTTCCTTCTTTTTTAATATTCATATTAAATAACCTCTTTTTACATTGAAAGTTTAACATATTTATTATATCATGAATACTTCTAATATTTAATTATTCCTTACTAATTAAATATAAATAATTTTATAAATAAACTTATTAAGTATCATAATACCAATAGTTAGTTAAATGAATTATAATTAGTGTGGTGATAGTATGAAATTAAGTTTAGTTTTAATGATTAAAATGACAATTGGTTTTATGATAGGTATGCTAGTTGCTGTATTATTTAAATTACCATATTTTTATACAGCAGGAGTTATTGCAGTTCTATCATTAGAGCCAACTAGAAAACAATCAACTGACAATTCAATTAAACGAGTAATTGGCTCACTGTTAGGGTTAGGTCTTGCAGTATTACTGTTTTATTTATTTGGATATAATGTTTGGGTTCTTTTTTTACTAGTAGCTATTTTTATTCCCCTTTCATTTTTTACAAAAATTGAAAAAGGAATTGTTGTATCACTAGTATTAATATCTCAAATATATTTAGAAAAAGATTTAATGTTTTCTCTAAATGCTATTTATATATTATTAATTGGAGTTGTGGTTGCTTTATTATTAAATTTATATATGCCTAGAGATAATCAAATTATTAATGAAATTAAAAAAATTGACAAAACTATTAACTCATTAATTCAAATGATAGCAAACAAAGAAAAAGTTGATTTTTCTAATATTGATAATTTAATAAAAC
>JAAYNT010000113.1 GCA_012520715.1 Acholeplasmataceae bacterium | reverse complement strand
GGTGTTATAACTTTAGATCCTACTTTAATCGCTTGGCTAGGTATATTACCACTACCGCCTTGTAAGTCAAATGATACATTTTTTCTTACTAATTGGTAATATACTCTTAACACTAAACTGCCATCAGCTTTAATTTCTCCTACTTCAACTGAATTAGGATGATTTATCTTAATAAAGCCATCACTTGGAATACTAACGGCTCTTGTTAGTGTACTAATAGTACCTGTTTCACTTTTTTCTACTTTTAAAGTGTATCCATTGTTAGTTAAGTTTTCATAGTAGTGTTCAACTTTATATGTAGCTTCTGTGTTGTTTTGGTCAAATACTGCATAAAAAGTAGTATCTTTTACAATTTTATTAGAAAAGTCAAAAGAAACACCGTTTGTTTCTAATGACCAATGTTTAAAAGTAAATCCGTCTTTAATAGGTGTTGGAACATTTGTTACAACTCCATTAAAAGGGACTTTAATATTAAATTGTTCAAAGCCATCAAAAACTACATTGTAGTGCTTTTTAACAACTGTAACTACAAATTCTTTTACTTTTTCTTTACTACCATTTTTAATTGTAGCAGTAAGTGTCACGTGCTTAGCCTCTTCTACATCGTTAACTACACCAACGTTTCCTTGGATACTAATAACTGATGTATCACTTGAAGTCCAAACGACTTCTACGCCATTAACGCTGTTTGCTAAACCTAAGTTTTGAGTAACTCTACGGTTACTATCTCCTTGCTGATAATCAATTTTTACATTATCAGCTGTTTCTTCTAAAGAACTACCAGATTGAATATTATCAAAAACGTAATAAGTACCCGCTCCTAAAACGCCAACAAGTACTACTGCGATAATAAATCCAGCAACCTTTTTTAATAAGTTCATATCTGAATCCTCCACTTTTTTATAAAAAAACAGATGACTGTTTTATATAGTATAGTCATCGTGCTTTTATATTATAATATAACTGATTTTATAAATCAAGGCTTTATGCTCAATTAAATAACGCTAGTAGAAGCGAAAAACAACGTTTTTAAAATAATTTACAAATAATGTTTTTAACGCATGATTTATAACAAGTATGTCAATTGCGGTTATATTGGTTTATAAAGTCATTATGCATTAGAATGTATAATGCAAAATAATAAAAAGTGACGAGAATTTCTCATCACCTATTTATATTGATTATGAATCTTTTTTACAAAATTATTTAGAAAAAATATTAACTTATGCCCAATTTTGAAGGTCTTCATTTAATAAAATCTCTGTTGATAATAGTCTTGGTTTATCAATTAAGTTATAAATCATCTGATTTTTTAAGTCTTCAACCATCCTTTGAACTGATCTTCTTAGATCATAAATTGCACTTTTATACTTGTCCTTTTTAATTATTTTATTATTTAAAAATAAGCTTCCAGTAAACAAATTATTAGAAATTAGATGACAAGCTAATACTTTTTTTGCACCAATAATTTCATAAGATTTTATTTTTAAATCTGCAAACATAAACTCTTCTTCTAAGTTAAGTTTTATTATATTTAAACTTTCAATATTAAAAGGAGGTTTATTTTTATAATCATAACCTTCAATTACAATATTATTTATACTTTCAAATTGTCGTGGTGTTAAATATATATTTGTCTCGTAATATCCAATTTGATCAAGTGTAATATTTGAAGGTTCTGTTATAAAAATACCTACTATCTTTTTATTGCCTATATATTAAATTATTTCTTCGTAGCTATGACTTGGATTTATTATAATACACTCGCTAAAGCGACATATTACATAAGTGTTTGAAAACCCAGCACTACTTTTGAATGTTTGAATCATATTTTAATATATAAAGAAAAAAACTATTCAAAATGAATAGTCTATCTTTTCTCTCTATGTAGAGTTACTTTACGATCTCTTGGACAGTATTTGTTCATTTCTAAACGTCCAGGTGTATTCTTTTTATTTTTATCTGTATAGTAATTTTCTTCTCCACATTCTGTACAGACTAATTTTACTTTATCTCTCATCTAAGTAATCCCTCCAATATTCAATAGTATTTTATCATAGATATTAAATCTATTCAACAAAGATATATTTAATAATCCTCTATTAACGTAATATTTTAATAATTGGCGTTAAAAAAGGCTTTAAGCCTTTATTTAACATCAATAATTCTAAGTGTGTTCGTAGAACCGTGTTGTTGGGCATAACCACTTGTAATTAAGATTTTATCGCCAACCGCTAAACCTAGTTCTTTTGCTACTTCATTAGCAACGCGGTCATATGATAAAAAGTCAGTGTAGTCATGTCTATAAACAGCTAAAACACCCCAATAATAAGTTAATTTGTTACATGTTTTATGACGATTTGTAATTGCAATAATAGGTACACTTGGTCTAAATTTACATAAACGTTTTGGTGTTCCACCAGTTTCAGTAAATGCAAATATTGCTTTTACACTTGGAAGTGTTAAGGCAATTTGACTAGCGCTCATTCCAATTGCATCATTAACTGATCCTTGGTTAGTATGAATTGCATTGTTTAAAATTTGTTCATAATTAATTTGTGGTTCAATTGCTTCTGCAATTATTGACATTGTTTCAACTGATTCAGTTGGATATTCACCAACTGCAGTTTCACCAGATAACATAATTGCATCACTACCATCTAATATCGCATTAGCAACATCACTTGCTTCTGCTCTAGTTGGTCTTGGATTTTGCATCATTGATTCTAACATATGAGTAGCTGTAATAACTGGTTTTCCTTTCTCATTAGCTTTTTGAATTAAAAGCTTTTGATAAAGTGGAACAAGTTGTAGTGATACTTCTACTCCTAGATCTCCTCTTGCTACCATGATACCATCAGATACATCTAATATTTGATCAATGTTATCCATAGCAGTTTGAGATTCAATTTTAGAAATAAGATCAATATCTTGTCCATCTAAGAATTTTAAAATACTTCTAATTGAATTAACATCTTCTGCAGTTCTAACAAAAGATAGAGCAATCATATCAACATCCATCTTAACACTAAATGCAATATCTGCTGAGTCTTTTTTACTAATAAACGGCATACTAATGTGAACTCCTGGTGTATTAATACCTTTACGGTTTTTAATAGTTCCTGAGTTTTTAACTTCTACTAATAAGTAGTCTGGTTCTTTGTGTATTACTTGAAGACGAACTTTACCATCATCAACTAAAACAATGTCATTAACATTTAAATCTTTATAAAATTCTGGTGTTGTAACATGGAATCCTTCCTTGTTACCAACCATTTCTTTTTTAAATATTTTTATTTGTTCCCCTCTTTTATAAGAGACACCACCATTTTCGAACTCTCCAGTTCTAATTTCTGGTCCCTTAGTATCT
>JAAYNT010000112.1 GCA_012520715.1 Acholeplasmataceae bacterium | reverse complement strand
TTCTTTTCGTCTTGGATTGCTTGATAAATTATCGTATCTTTTTGGATCACTAATTATCAACTCCTTTTCAACCTTGTATATTATATCATATTAAGAAATATGATTTAACTAAACTTATAAAATAATTGTAACATTTGAAATAATTATAAATATCAACCGATAAACACTTAACTATCCCATATTTTTACGATATAAAAAGAAGTGTTGCCACTCCTTGTAATAAAATTGTTTACATTTAAATCCAATAAAAAAGCAACCATTCGGTTGCCTATTTGTTATTCTAAATTATGAGCTATTGTTTGAACGTCATCTAAATCTTCTAACATTGATATTAGTTTATCAAATACTTGTTGGTCTTCATCTTCTAATTTTTGATAATTAAATGGAATCCATGTAATTTCATCAACTAAAAATTCAAGATCTTCTTTGTATTCAGTTAAAGCAGTTTTTGCTTTATAGTAATCTTGCATATCTACATAAATAGTTGTTTCATCATTTTCGTATTCTACATCTAAAATATCTAAATCCGATTCAACAGCAACCATTAAGACATCATCTTCTGACATATCTTTTACTACAAAGACAGCTTGATGGCTAAATTGATGTAGGACAGAGCCTGTTACTCCAAGTTTAGAATTTGTTTTTGTAAAGCAATTTCTAACCTCAGTATATGTTCTATTAACATTGTCGGTTAGACAATCAACAATTAACATTGAATTTCCAGGACCAAAGCCTTCATATCTAACGTGTTGATAGTTTTCTTCACTACCGCCAGCAGCTTTTTCAATTGCTCTATTAATAATATCGTTAGGTACTTGATCTTTTTTAGCTCTTTCAATAATTCTTTTTAATTCTTGGTTTAACTCTGGATCAGGTTGTCCATTTTTAGCAGCTACATAAATTTCTTTACCGTATTTTGAATAAATTTTAGTTTTTGCAGCAGCTGTTTTTTCTTTAGCGTACTTTCTTACTTCAAATGCTCTTCCCATTATTTTTTATCGACAAATATCTTTTGATATCGATCAATAGAGCTTTGAATGACTTCTTGCGCAGCAATATGTCCTTCAATATCTAAGATATATGTTTTCTTCCCTTCTAAAGTTTTATAAACTTCAAAGAAATGTCCCATTTCGGTTAGTAAATGACCAGGTAGTTCACTAATATCACTATATTGAGTAAGTGATGGATCTCCAAATGGAATAGCAATAATCTTTTCGTCAACTTGATCTGAGTCGATCATTTTTAAAACTCCAATTGGATACACCTCAACTAAGCTTAGTGGTTCTAAGTCTTCTTGGCATAATACTAATACATCAAGTGGGTCATTATCTCCAGCATATGTTCTAGGTATAAAGCCATAATTAGCAGGATAATGAGTTGATGTATATAAGATTCTATCAAGAATTAACATTCCTGTATCTTTATCTAATTCATATTTTTTCTTGCTGCCTTTTTGAATTTCAATAACAGCTAAAAACTTTTGTGGTTTAATTCTTTCATCGCTAACATCATGCCAAATATTCATAATATCGCTCCAATCTCTATAATAGATAATGATAACATTATCTTTACAATAAGTCAAAAAACTTTTATATTTTTAAGTATTTAGATACTTATTTTAAAAACTTATCTTCATAAACTTGATAAACATTTTCAAGTAATGCTGAAATAGTCATTGGTCCTACTCCGCCTGGAACAGGTGTAATAAAACTTGCTTTATTCTTAACATTTTCAAAATCAACATCCCCGCAAATCTTTTTGCCTATTCTATTAATTCCAACATCAATAATAATAACACCATCTTTTACCATATCGGCGGTAATTAAATTGATGTTGCCTGTGGCAACTACAATTAAATCAGCGTTAATAGTATGAGATATTAAATCTTTAGTATAACGGTGACAAGTTGTAACTGTTGCATTACGATCAATTAGTAGTTTTGATATTGGTAAACCAACTATTAAACTACGACCAATAACCGTACAGTTAAGCCCTTCTAAGTTAATACCATAATGATCAATTAAGTTAATAATTCCTTTTGGTGTTGCTGAGATAATTGAATCTCTGTTTTGAAATAATTTACCTTGATTTAATACACTAAATCCATCAACATCTTTTTCTTGATGAACTAAGTCTAACATTTTACCTTCGTTAATATGTTTAGGTAGTGGAAGTTGAATTAAGATTCCATCAATTAGTGGATCATTATTTAATTTTTCTATTTCTTTTATTAATTCAACTTCAGAAATAGACTCTGGAAGTTTAATATCAATAGAATTTATACCCACAGATTTAGCTTGTCTAACTTTAGATTCTACATAAATTAAACTTGCTGGATCTTCTCCTACTAAAATAACTGCCAGTGACGGAGGTCTAGAAGCTGTTTTTAAAGCTTTGTCTATTTTTTGTTTTAAATTTAAATTTCTAATTTTGGATACTTCTTTACCATTCATAATAGTCATAAGTAGTCCTCCTTTTCTCTTAGAAAAAATCTTCAACCATAATTGTTTGTTCTCTAGCTGGTCCAACTGAGAACAGTCCAATTTTTACTCCTGTGTATTTTTCAATTTTTTCTAAATATATCTTAGCGTTTTCTGGTAGTTCTTCGTAAGATTTAATTTGTGATATATCTTCACTCCAACCTCTAAGAGTTATAAAGTTTGGTTTAACTTTTCGATATTCATTAGTATCAGCTGGAATGTAGTCTATAACTTTTCCGTCTAGTGTGTAAGATATACAAATTTTTAACTCATCTAATCCAGATAAGATATCTAAAACAGTTACTGCTAAATAAGTAAGGCCGCTTACTCTTTTAGCATGTCTTAAGATAACTGTATCTAACCAACCAACTCTTCTATATGTTCCAGTTCTTGGTTCATATTCAACTTTAGTTTTATGAAAATGTTTATTAATATCTTCATCAGTAATTAAAGTTGGCATTGGACCTGCACCTTCTCTTGTTGCATATGCTTTAACAACTCCAACTGCTCCTTCTAGTAACCATGGAGCAATTCCAGTATAAAGCGGTACTGCAGCAGCAGTTGGTGATGATGATGTCACAAATGGATATGTTCCATTTTCAATACATAACAT
>JAAYNT010000111.1 GCA_012520715.1 Acholeplasmataceae bacterium | reverse complement strand
TACGAGAATGGGAAAAAAGCGATGACGATGCTATTATTACAAAGCTCCGTGTGTATGGTGGCGATGACGGTATGGGTGGTAATATCGACATAAGAGCAGTAAATTTTGGTTTAAATTATTTAGTTAACTTTGATTATTTTATGTCAGAAGAGTGGGTGTCTACTGGATTAAAAAATGGATATAACAATTATAAAACTGCTTTAGATAACATTCAGACATCATATAATACAACATTAAATAATTTAAAAACCAAACTATCTGAATTAACAGTGTTGAAAGCTGAATTAACCGATTTGATATCTTTACAATCAGCACAATCACAAGTGATGGGTGTATCTATTCAGTCACACAATGGGCGTGTTCCTGTTCCATCTGATAGTGATTACACAATATATCAAAATGCAGTAACATCATATAATACCTATACTTCACAGATTGCAACTAAAAAGTCTCAAATTTCATCTAAAGAAACCGAGATAAAATCACTTGAAAACAGTTTGGATAATATTAGTGACAGTGTTGATATTTCAAACTACTTAACATCTGAACAACTATCAGAGTTAGACTTATTTATAGCTGAAGGTGATGATTTTTCAGATGAAACTTATGTTATTACAGATATAATGTCACCACAAGAAGCTATTGATGTGAAGCTTGAGTTAAAGCAAAGTGCTGCTAATAAGTTGGTTAAAATAAGTCAACCACGATATACTTTAACTATAAAAGCAAGCAATTTGTACAGTATTCAAGATGACAAAGACTCGTTAATTTCTTATAATGAATGGGTAGAACAATTAAAGTTAGGCAATAAGATTTTAATTAAGTTGCGTGACGATTATTCTATAATTGCTAGATTAATGAGTATTACTGTTAATTTTGATAATTTATCTGATATTGAATTGACATTTACAAATAAAGATAGTCTTGAAGATTCTTTTTCAGAGTTAGCAGAAATAATAGCTGGAGCTGGTCGAACAGCAAATGCTTATACACTCAAATCGCTTGGTTATGATAAGGCGTCAAAAATAACATCTCCTGTTCGTGAGTTTATGAATGGAACTTTAAACGCTACTAAAAATGCTTTTACTACGAATGACAATCAAGATATATTAATTGATGAATGGGGTTTACGTGGTAGGAAGTGGTTAGAAAGTCAAAATAAATATGATGATAGACAACTTTGGTTAAATAATAATGGAATGTTACTTTCATCAGATGGTTTTAAAACAGCTCAATTAGCAATTGGTTTATTAACTGCTCCTGATGGTGAGCAATATTACGGAATTGCAACAGACGTTCTGGTCGGCAATCTAATAATTGGTGAAAAACTCCGTCTTACAGGTTCAGGTGCAGAATTAGATTTATCAGCTAATAATTCAATTACTGGATTAGATTCTAAATTTACAGTAAGTATTAATAATTTAACATCAGAATTTACAAACCACAAAAATACTACTAACGGTATTTTAACTACTATGCAATCTTCTATAACACAAAATGCAACAGCTATAACTACCAAAGTATCTATAACTGATTATAATGGCGATACTATAGTATCAAAAATAAATCAGTCTGCTACAAAGATTGAACAGTCTGCTTTGAATATTGATTTATCTGGTTATGTTACTTTTAACAGTTT
>JAAYNT010000013.1 GCA_012520715.1 Acholeplasmataceae bacterium | reverse complement strand
GGCGCTTCCCACACTGCAACTAGTGTAATTGATTTTTTAGGTAAAACTGAAAATTCATACTTTTCTCCGTTAAAAGACCAATAAAGAAATCTATGTCCAATTCGGTTTGGGTTACGGGGTTGAATCACTGTTTCTCCAGGTTTACCTACGATTGGATTTACAACTATTTCTTGATCTCCTGTATCAAATTTAATAGATACTTCTTTATTTTGACAGTTTGTTAAAAAAACTACTGTAAATATCAAGATTAATATTAACAATATATTTCTTAATTTCATAGTTATCTCCTCCTATTTAGTAATGAAATAACTTAAGTCTATTTTAACAACCTTTATATACTTAGTCAATAATGGTTGTTTAGATTAATAAAAACTCCTTTTTGGAAGGAGTTTTTTGTATATTGTTTAATAATATATATTAAATAGTGGGATTATTCTTCTACTTCTTCGATATCTTCAGAAGCTTCTTCTTTAACTGGTAGTCTAAAGAGCTTTCTAAAGTTATTAACTGTCATTAAATCAAGTAATTTAAAGAATAGATTTAACAAGATGCCGATTACTGCGGCGATTGCCATTGTTTCAATTTTAATAACATCAGTAAAGGCAATTACTAATCCTCCTAATCCAACAACTAACATTGTTGAAATAATTATAATATTTCTCATATCAGTTAAATCTACTTTATCTTGAACAATTACTTTTAACCCGTTAGCTGCGATCATTCCAAATAATACTAGTGACATTGCACCTAATACTGGTGCTGGAATACTTCTAATAAATAAGTTAATTGGACTTATAAAAGCAAGTAAGATTGCTACTACCGCAGCTCCACCTGTTACCCAAACTGAACCAACTTTAGTCATTGCAACTACACCAGTATTCTCACCATATGAAGTATTAGCTGGTGCACCGATTAAACCGGCAAATAAAGTAGCTACTCCATCACCAGCTAATGTTTTAGCTAAACCAGGCTCTTCTAGTAAGTCCCGTTCCATTATGCTTCCTAACACTTGGTGATCTCCAATATGTTCCATAATGGTAACAAACGCTAGCGGTGCAAATATCACAGCGGCACTAAAGTTTGGTTTATATTGAAATACAAATTGGAATTTTGGTATTGAGAAAAATGTAATGTCTTTAAATATTTCAAAATCAACAAGTCCAACAGCAAGTGACATTAAATAGCCTGTGACAATTCCAATTAAAAATGGAATAATCTTTAAAAATCCTTTTGCTTTAACTGCAACGATTACAATCGTTAGAAATGTTACAAGTGCAACTACATAATAGCGCCAATCTGTTGCAGTATCAATACCATTAACTTTTATAGTTGTTATTTGTCCAACCGCAACTGGTGCTAAGCTTAGACCAATTACTATGATCATTGGTCCAACTATCACACTTGGTAGTAACCACTTTAACCATTTGACACCAAAGAATCTAATAATAACAGCTACAATTACATAAATAACACCAACTAAAATAATTCCTGTAAATGCTGCATCAAATTCTCCACCAGCACCTTTTGCAGCACCAATTGCTGAAATATATGCAAACGATGATCCAAGATACATTGGCGCTTTTCCTTTTGTTATTGCAATATAAATAAGTGTTCCAACTCCTGAACCTATTAAAGCAACCCCAATATCTAATCCGGTTAAAATTGGTACTAATACGGTTGCTCCAAACATTGCAAATACGTGTTGTAAACTAAGTAGTATCCAACGATACCATTTTGGTCTTTCCCATACATCTAATACTAAGTTTTTTGAATTCATATTTTTTCTCCCCTTTACATTTATTTAAAAAAATAACCCCGAAGGGTTATTTATTAAAATCTAAAACACCGCCATTAAAGCGTAATAGGCAATAAATATTACGGCCAACGACAACATTACTGGGTGGATCTCTTTCCACTTTCTAGCTGCTAGTTTAGTAATTACATAAAAGATAATACCAAAAGCAATACCATTAGTAATTGAATATGACAATACCATAATAATAATTGTCATAAAAGCCATAATAGCTGTATCAATTTCGCCCCATTCAATATTTTTAAGTTGCATTGCCATTAAGACCCCAACTAATACAAGTGCACTTGCTGTTACATATGGATAACTAAAGACTTTAAAAATTGGGAATAATGCAATTGATAAAAAGAATAGTAATCCAGTTATAACTGACGCAAAGCCTGTACGCGCGCCCGCTGATATACCAGTAGATGATTCAACATATGTAGTAACTACTGGAGTACCTAACATGTTACCAACAACTGTTGCACCACTGTCAACAAGTAATCCTTTTTCCATATTTTCAATTTTTCCGTTTTCATCAATTAATCCAGCAGGACCTGCAGTAGCAAGGAATGTACCCATTGTATCAAATAAATCTAAGAATACTAATGAGATAACTACTAAGATTAAATCCCAACGCCAAACTGTTTTAAATCCTTCAACAAATCCACTTGCTGTTACTTTGATTTCTCCTAAGCCTGAATAATCAAATTTTCCAAACTCTGGAAAACCTAAATCTGGCCAAATTAAACCTAAGATTACACCAAGTGTTGCTGTTGCAATAATTGAAACAATAATTGAGAATCTAAACTTCATTGTATGAAGTATTAATGCTAGTGTAATACCAAATAGTCCTAGTAAAACTAGTGGATCTTTAAAGTTAGTAAGTGTTACTAGAGTATCTGCACTTCCTTCAATAATACCAGCGCCTTGAAGTCCTATAAAGGCAATAAAAAAGCCAATTCCCGCACCAATAGCTAATCTTAAGCTTGCTGGAATTGCCTCCATAATAATTCTCCGCGCTGGCGTAATAGATATGACTAAAAATATAACCCCTGCAATTACACCTGCAGCTAGAGCTTCTTGCCAAGAATACCCCATTACATTAACAATAACAAAAGCAAAGAATGCGTTTGTTCCCATACCAGGCGCTAGCCCAAAAGGTAGTTTAGCAAATACCCCCATCGCAATAGTTGCAGCCCCTGCAATTAGTGCGGTTGCTAAAAAAGTACCGCCCATTGGCATGCCTGCTGCTGCTAAGATATCTGGGTTTACTACTAAGATGTAAACCATAGCTAAGAATGTTACTAATCCCCCGATTATTTCCCTTCTCCAGTTAGACCCACGCTCAGTGACCTTAAAGAATTTGTCCATCTTCCCCAAAAACGATGAACTGTTATTTGGTTCTTGTGATCCCTTGTGTTGCTCTTCTTTCAAAAAATCTCTCTTTTCCACTATTTTCCTCCCCTTAGATTTTTTATCAACATCAGATAATAAAAAATGCCACTAACTGAATAGTGGCATATGAAAACAGCGTTAAAAAATGTTTTCATACCGTAGTCATGATTTTCACGGAATCATGGTAGAGACTTGGCTGCCACATTCAGCCTATTATACGATATTGATTTCAAACTTATTGTACCAAAATAATTATACATTGTAAATGAAATAAGGAAACTTTGTGAATGTAAACGATTTCACAAAAAAGCGGCCAATTTAGGCCACCGTTCTTTTTAAGAAATTCCCGTGAATTGAGCTAACTGGTTTCATCACAATAAACGCATCTGGATCGTGTTCTTTAACTACTCGGAGTAGCTTTGCTCGCTCAAAATTCATAACTATTAAATAAACCATGCTTTTTTCATTAAATGCATATCCGCCTCTAGCATCAAATATTGTTGCTCCGCGGTTTAATTCTTTAACTATACCTTGAGAGATCTCCTCAGCATAATCAGTAATAATATTAAACTCAGTATAATTATATGAAGTATGAATTCTATCAGTTAAGATCATAGTTGCAAATAGTCTGACTGTTGAGTATAAAAATACTTCACCAGCAAAGTTTGCTCCTTCTCCGTAATTACCAACAGCTTTCCCTTCAAAGTATCCCAGCATAATTGCCCCAACTAACATTAAAACAAAGTTAAATATCGTTGATATTTGACCAACACTTCGACCTCTACGAAGTGATAGATATTGACTAATAATATCAAAACCACCAGTTGAAGTTCCAAACTTCATTGATATACCTACTCCAACTCCTACTAGTGCCCCGCCAAATACAGCTAAAACCATCGCATCAACACCTTCGAAGATTGGAACTTTAATATATCCGATTATGGTTGCTTGCAGAATAACTGAAATAATTGAATATATTGTAAATCTTTTTGATACTCCAAACCATCCTAATAATATAATTGGAATATTTAATACAATAATTGTAATAAACATTATTGTTCCCGTTGCTGCTTCAACATCAGGTATTAAGTGAGTAACTCTAAAAAAATCTACTATTAACTGAGCAACACCCGGTATACCACCAGCATATAATCTAACAGCACTAACTTCAATAAACCAGCTAAGTCCAACTCCGTATATTAAAGTTGCTATAACAACAATAAAAATACGAAATGCTTCGGGTCTAATTGTTTGTTTAAACTTTTCAGTTTTTAAAAATGGAAATCTAACTTTTTTTACTTTTTCTTTTTGGTTAGTTTCTACTTGTGATAGTTCATTATTCTTTTTCATTTCCCTCTTGTAATATCTCTTCCATCTTCTTTTCAAGATCATATCTAGTAAACAATACTTCTGCCTGACCAGTAGTGCCACTTTCATAATTACCAAACTTATTAAGTGATTCAAATGTTAAATCAACATGATTAATTTGTTTAGCAATTTTTTCGGCTGTTTCAGGTAAAAATGGATAAATTAAAACCGATAAGAATCTAATTGTTTCAATTAGATGATATAAAAGATTATCTAATTCATCTTGTTTAGATTCATCTTTTACTAATTTCCATGGTTCCATTAAATCAATATATTTATTAGCACTTCGTGCTAATTTCATTACTTCTTCTAAAGCATCTCCAACATGATATGTTTCCATTAACTTTCTGATGTTAGGAAGAGTATTTAGCGCTTCATTTCTTAAATTAGTTGAATGCTCATCATCTAAAATAACTTTTTTAACATTACCACTACGATACTTTTTAATCATACCTAATGTTCTGTTAACTAAGTTACCTAGTGTATTTGCTAGATCACTGTTATTTCTTTCAATAATTAATTCATATGTCATATTACCATCGGTTGCATATGGTATTTCATGCAAACAGTAATATCTAATTGTATCAACACCAAATTGTCTAACTAGATCTTCTGTATACATAACATTTCCTGTTGACTTACTCATTTTATTACGATCAATTAAAACCCAAGGGTGACCAAAAATAGTTTTTGGTAGTTCTAGTCCTAATGCTAAAAGTAGTATTGGCCAAAAGATAACATGAAACCTCATAACATCTTTTCCAATTACGTGTAAATCTGCTGGCCAGTATTTTTTAAACTGCTCACTTTTTGGCATACTAGGATCATAATCTAGCCCAGTAATATAATTAAATAGGGCATCAATCCAAACATATGCGACATGTTTTGGATTAGATGTAA
The DNA here is from genome assembly GCA_012520715.1 of Acholeplasmataceae bacterium. Classification (GTDB taxonomy): domain Bacteria; phylum Bacillota_I; class Bacilli_A; order Acholeplasmatales; family Acholeplasmataceae; genus DUQW01. The sequence continues at coordinate 10,011 of JAAYNT010000013.1, read as the reverse complement.
TTGGAATTCCCCAATCAAAGGCCGTTCTTGTAATAGAAATATCAAGAAGTGGTTCTTCTAAAAAGTTACGAATCATTTCATTTCTTCTTGAGTCTGGCATAATAAAATTAGGGTTATTTTTAATATGTTCTACAAGTTTATCTTGATATTTGCTTAACTTAATAAAGTATGCTTCTTCACTCATCCAAATTGGTGTATCACCATTTGGAGTTTTTCCGTCTATTAAGTCTTTTTCTGCAACAAACGCTTCTTCAGATAATGAATACCAGCCTTCATAATGACCTAAATAGATATCATCTTGTTGTAATAGTTTTTCAAATATTTGTTGAACTGATTTAACATGACGATCATCAGTTGTTCTAACAAAAGAATCATAGCTAATATTAACAAGATCAAATATTTCTCTAATTTGTCCTGAAATCATATCAACATATGATTTTGGATCCATATTGTTTTCTTTAGCACTTTTTTCTATTTTCTGTCCGTGCTCATCGGTTCCTGTTTGAAAATATACTTCAAAACCATCCAATCTTTTAAACCTAGCGATTGAATCCGTAAGTATTATTTCATAGACGTTTCCAATATGAGGAATCGCTGAGCTATATGGAATAGCGGTTGTTATGTAGTATGGTTTTTTCATGTTGTTATCTCCTTATTTTAAACTCTTTGTATATATCTGATTTAGTTACTCCTAAATCACGAGCGACGCTTTTCATTGCGTCGTTTTCTGATTGTCCTTTATTAATATAGTAATTTACATGTTCTATGATTGTAAATCTTTTGAAAAAATCCGTTGGATTTCCACCTTCAATTATAATAACATACTCACCCTTTAGTTCAATATCACTATTAGATATTGTTTCTAAATCAGTTCTTATAATTGTTTCAAACTTTTTAGTTAATTCTTTAGCTATTGCTACTTTTCTAGAACCTAAAATATCAAAGGCATTTTTAAGTGTTTTTAATACTCTGTTAGCCGCTTCATAAATAACTAATGTTTCCGCTCTAAATAAATAATCTTTAAATATTTCTTGTTGTTTGGATTCTTGCCTTGGCAAAAATCCTAAAAATGTAAATGGTTGAATTATTAAACCAGATACAATTAGCGCTGATAAGACTGCGCTTGCTCCTGGTATTGGTACAACATTAAAATCATTTTCAATAGTTAACTTAACAATTTCATAACCTGGATCACTTATTCCTGGTGTTCCGGCATCACTTATTAAAGCAATATTATTGCCTGCATGTAATAAATCTATTATTCTTTTTCCTTTAATATCTTTATTATGTTCAAAGTAACTATCTACTTTTGTAGTTATGTTGTAGTGATTTAAAAGAATGCGACTATGTCTTGTGTCCTCACAAAAGATATAGTCTACTTCTTTTAATATATTAATAGCTCTTAGGGTAATATCTTCTAAGTTACCAATTGGTGTAGCTACTAAATATAAGGTTGGATTATTATTTTCAAAGTTTTGTGTTATTTTCATCCTTATGAGTTAACTGCTCTTTTAGCTTTTTCAATTAAATCTCTTTCGTCATAAACTAAGCGCATTAATTGTTTTTTCTTAGCTTCAGTTATTCCAAAGCGAAGACGGATTTCTTCTAAGAAAAAGTGTTGTCTAGTGTTATATAAATCGTCAAACAGTGGTAATCTTGATAAGTTTAGAAAAACAATATTTTTAACTGTAATTGGAGCATCTTCAAAAAAGATAATTGTTTTTTCATAATCATCACTTAATTTAAAAGTATATTCACCAGCTACTTCTTCACCAATTTCTTCTAACATTAAGTTTAGGATTCTATCTTCATAGTTTGATGGTTCCCCATCAATAGAAACCATTTGTAGTGCTAAGTCTAAAAACTTAAGCTTTTCTTTTCTGTTTAATGATTGTAGTAACATTTACTTCACCCTTTCATATTGATCTTTTTTAAGCCATAATCTTTCTTGGTCTTCGCCAACAAAGATTAAGATTTTTTCTTTTAATAAGTTAATTCCTCTAACTTCATACTTTTCTTTTTCATATATAATTTGATCACCAATATCAGGCATAATTTCTTTTAAGTGTGTATAGGCATCATTTTCATACTTAATACAACATAAAAGTTTATCACAAGCTCCTGATATTTTACTTGGGTTAAGAGATATGTTTTGGTTTTTAGCCATTTTGATTGTAATAACATCAAATTCTCCTAAAAATGTATTACAACATAATATTAACCCACAAGGACCAATTCCACCTACTAATTTAGCACCATCACGTGATCCGATTTGTCTTAATTCAATTCTTGTTTGATAAATACTAGATAAATCTTTTACAAGCTCACGAAAGTCTACTCTTTCGTCAGCTTCAAAATATATAAGTAGTCTTTTTCTATCCAGTGTATACTCAGCATCTAAAATGCTCATATCAAGCGAATGTTGCTTAACTAAGTCTTTAGTTGTAATGACAACCTCAACAACATCAGCTAGATTTTTCTCTTTTTGAACTAAATCTTCTTCAGTTGCAGTTCTAATTATTGGTTTTAATTCACCAATTATTTCTGATTCATCTATATCTTTAAAGCCGACAACTTTTCCGACTTCAATTCCTCTAATTGTTTCAACAACAACATCATCTTGATTATTAATATCAAGGTTGTTTAATCCAAAATAATATTTTTTACCAGCTCTTCTAAACTGGACTAAACTTACTCTCATAATATTCTCCCTTCGTCTAAGTCTTGAAGTAGTTTTTGATAGTAGAGTAATATATCAATGTATGCTCCCTGACGGTTGATATGTGTTTCAATAAAAGAAGTAATACCTTCTAATTGTAATAAGCTTATTTTCGCGCTTATCTTTTGAATTTCACTTCTAAGTGATTCAAAAGTAATTTCACGATGAACTTTATATCTAATTATGTCAGTAAAAAATACTAATAATATATTATTAAATGATAAATACCAATTACGACTTTGAGTCGTTTGAGGTAGTAAATTAATATAGTCTATTCTAAAGACTATATCTTGATTTAACCAATCACTTGCTAATTTATTTAAAAATTTAGAAATTTCAATAACGCTACTATGATCAACTAACTCTAACGCTTCATCGGTATTGTTAGTTAATTCTGGTAATATTTCAGAAATTAACGGATTAATTCCTTTGTTTAGAAGTGATTCTTTAATTTCTTTTTTATCAATACCGACTAGATGGATGTGCTGACTTCTTGAACTTATCGTTTGAAGTACCGCATCTCTATTTTCGGTAAGTAAAAAGCCATATGTTTGTTTTCCTTCTGGTTCTTCTAAAAACTTTAACAAACTATTAGCAGCAGCAGATGAGATCTTTTCTATATCACAAATAATATAAACTCTTGCTCCTGCTACTAAACTAGTTTTAGAGAACTCAGTTTGTAAAACTAGTATTTGTTCTTTTTTAATAACATTTCCATCTGGACTTATTACAATTACGTTAGGATGAATTTGATTTTTAATTTGATTTAATAATCTTTGTTCATCTTCACCTTTTCGTTTAAGTAGTTCCGCACTCACTAAATAAGAAAGAGTTAACTTTCCTGCTCCTTTAGGGCCATCTATTAAATAAAGATGGGCCATTCGGTTTTTCTTAATTGTTGATTGGAAAAAACTTAACGCTCGTTTCATAGTCTTTCTTGTAACACCTTCATTATATCTTCTTCCATTTGATCAATTGTGCCGTTAGAGTCAATTTTAATAACTCTTTCGGGATACATCTCTAAGACCTTTAAATAACCTTGTCTTACTTTTTCATGGAATGATTTTCTTTCTTTATCTAAACGATTTAAATCGTCTCTTTCTGATATTCTTTTTAAACCAATTTCAGGCAGAACATCTAAATAAAATGTTAATTCAGGTAAATGTTTAAGCGCATAACTATTTGCACTTAAAACAAAATCAAAACCTAAATCTCTTGCGTATGCTTGATACGCAAGTGATGAGTCAACATAACGATCACATAGTACAATCTTGCCTTCTTTTAAGGCTGGCAGGACAATTTCTTCTAGATGCTGAGTTCTTGATGCAGCAAAAAGTAATGCTTCAGTCTCATCAGTTATTGAAGTGTTTTTTGAATCAAGAATTATTTTTCTAATTTGTTCAGCAACAACCGATCCGCCTGGTTCTCTTGTTACTAAAACTTCATAATTCATCTTTATTAGTTTTTCTTCAATTCTTTTAATAACAGAAGTTTTTCCGCTTCCTTCTCCACCTTCAAATGTAATAAACATACTATGTCCTCCTATTACTATTATCGCATATATTTTGTAGTTAGTAAAATACTTTTACTAAGTATAGACCTTTAGCAGGTGCTGTTTTATTAGCAATCCTCCGGTCTTGAGTTTTTAAAATTTTTAAAACATCTGATATATCTCTTTTTCCAGTTGATATCTCAACTAATAACCCAACCATTCTTCTAATCATATATCTTAAGAAACTGTCTCCGTGAAATTGGATTGTAATGTGGTTTTTAGTTTCTTTAACTTTAACAGAATAGATCGTTTTAATAGTTGGTTTATCTTTAATATAAACACTAAATCCACCAAAATCATGCATTCCTTCTAATAACTCTGAAGCTTTGGTTAACTTATCTACATCAATGTTTGGAAAATAGTTTTCATATCTTGATGTAAATGGGCTAGATTCTTTTTTACTAATTTTATATTCATAAATCTTAGATTTAGCTGAATGTCTAGCGTGCATATTAAAATTAACTTTTTTAACACTTTTAATTCTAATAGAATCAGGAAGTCTTCGGTTAATTCCATTAACCCAGACATCACCTTCTAAATCAATTTCAGTATCAAAATGAATAACTTGACCTTTAGCGTGTACTCCTTTGTCGGTTCTTCCTGATACAAAGATAAGTATTTCTTGCTGGGTCATATTTTTTAATGCTTTTTCAATTGTTTGTTGAATGTTAGGTCTATCGTTTAGTCTTTGAAAACCATAATAGTCACTACCATCATATGATACTACTGCAAAATATCTAATCATAAGTATAGTGGTATTACAAATCTAGAAGCTAAAACAGCTCCAAATATTAATATTGCTACTAATAGTGAGAAAACATCAGTAAACGTTGTTTTATAAGCATCAATTTTAGTTCTTCTAGCGCCTATTTCATAGCCTCTTGCTTCCATAGCGTTACTTAAGTCTTCAGCTCGTTTAAATGAAATAATAAAAATTGGTATTAAAAGCGAAATCATTTGTCCAATTTTATCTTTTAATTTGCCTTCATTAAAATCAACACCGCGCGAAGCTTGTGCTTTCATAATTTTATTAGTTTCTTCAAGTAATGTAGGAATATATCTAAGTGTTAGTGATAACATCATCGCTAGTGTATCAACAGGAAACTTAATTACTTTAAAAGGTCTAAGTAGTGACTCAATCCCATGATTTAAATCAGTTGTCATAGTAGTTAGTGTTAAAAGTGATGTTAACATAATGACATTTAAAATTCTTAAGATTAAAAATCCACTTCTAATTAATGCTTCATCATATAAATTAGCCTTATATGAAGCAATTAACCCCCAATTTGAAGGCATAAAGTGTTGGACTGCAAACAGTCCAAACACAACAACTAAGAAATATAAGAAACCTAGTTTAATATATTTTTTAGTTATAAAATAAAACACTAAAATTAATATCATTGCTCCAAGTGAGGCCCATGTGAAATATAGGTCAATACTTGCTAGTAAATTAGCATCAGCACCAACATTATAATAAAATATTTGGATTATAAACGTAAATGTTAATAAAAACATTACCGGTCTAAATCCCCGTATTACTTTTAAGATTGGTACCTTGGAAGTAATAATTAATAGAAATATTAATACTGTCAAACTTCCAAGCATCGCAAGATAAGGCCACTCCGTTCTAATTGGGATAATAAATAATGCTACTAATAAAAATATTAGTCCCATTATTTTATATCTTGGATCTAATTTATGAAGCCAAGAATCTCGAGGGATATATTGACCAATTACAATATTGTTCATTTTTTACCCTCCTTTAAGTATTTAATTAAATCGTCATATGTATATTGTGGTTTATAAATAATTCCACATTCTTCTTCTAAGTATTTTAAGATCTTAAGTGGTGTTGGTAGACTTAAATGATAACTCTTGAAATTAGGATCTTCAAATAACTCTTCTTTTTTACCATCAAAAACAACTTCACCGTCTTTTAATACGATTACTCTTCTAGCATATTCACTTACTAAGTCCATATCATGAGTAATTAAAATAATTGTTTTTTTAGTATTTTCATGAATTTCTCTAAATAGTTCCATCATCTCGGTGCGACCTTGTGGGTCTAGTCCTCTTGTTGGTTCATCTAAGACTAATACTCTTGGATCCATAGCAAGAATTCCAGCAATAGCCGCTCTTCTCATTTGTCCACCACTAATTTTAAATGGCGAAGATTTTAAAATATCTCCTTCTAGACCTACCATCTTAGCTGCTTCTAGTGCTCTAGTTTCTGCATCTTTGGCAGTTTTTTTGAAGTTCTTTGGTCCAAACATAATATCTTTAATTACTGTTTCTTCAAATAGTTGATATTCAGGAAATTGGAATACTAAACCAACCTCTTGACGAAGTTGGTTAATTTTTTGTCTTCTTTTTGGTGGTAACTTAAAACCAAAAACGTCCACTGTACCACTATCTGGTATCAAAAGACCATTCATTAACTGTACTAATGTAGATTTTCCACTACCTGTTTGTCCAACAACTGCAATAAATTCATTTTTATGATTGATTGTTAAGCTAACTTCTTTTAGTGCGTGAGTAATGTCAGACAAACCTTTATATTTAAAGTTTACTTTTTTAAACCGTATTTCCATAATGCCTCCACTAACTCTTCTTTGCCATTAAAGTTGGCTTTTTGTAAATCTTTTTGAACTTTAATTGAATAAGGTAGTTCTAAACTTGATGATTTTAATAATTCTTCTTCATCAAAAATTTCTTCAGGAGTTCCATCAAGAATTATTTCACCTTTTCTCATAACTATTAAACGATCACTTAAATTAGCAAATTCTAAATCATGAGTAATTGTTATAATAGTTTTACCCATTTCTTCGTTTAATTTTTTAATTAAATCAACTATTTCTTTAGTCCCATCTGGATCTAACATTGAAGTTGCTTCATCAAAAATCATTATATCTAAATTCATCGCCAGTGCTCCAGCAATGGCTACTCTTTGTTTTTGACCACCCGATAATTCGTGCGGTCCTTTATGTAGATAATCTTTCATGCCAACTAAATCAGCATAATAGTTTACTTTTTCAATCATTTCTTGGCGCGGGATGCGTTGATTTTCCATACCAAAAGCGATGTCATGTTTTACCGTGACACCAACAAATTGATTATCTGGATTTTGGAATACGATTCCTATTTTCTTTCTTATATCTTGTAATGTTTCGCTTGTAAGTAATGTTTCATCTTCACCAATATAAATGCTACCTTCATCAGCTTCTAATAAGCCAATCAATAATTTTGCTAGTGTTGATTTTCCACTACCATTATGCCCCAAAATAGAAACCCAAGTTCCTTTTGGGATATCAAGTGATACATTTTTTAATGTTTCGTGTTTTTCACTATATTTAAATGATAAATTTTCTACTCTTATCAATCTCATCACCAACCAATATCATATCTATGATATTATACCATATAATCGCACTTGAAACGCTAAATATAGTGTATAATATAAATAGAGGGATATTATGCTTGTGAGTTTAAATTATTTTAATTTTAATCGAGAAGTTGTACAAAATAAGAAAAAGGTAGTTATTCTTTTTGGAATGCCTTGGTGTCGTAGTTGTGATGCTTTTTTACCAACATTTACCAAATGGAGTAAAAAATATACTGACTTTGATTTTAAAGTATGTGATACTTCAAAGAGTAAATACTTAACTACGAAGTTTAAAATTGTTGCTCCTATGACTTTTGTAGTAATGGATGGTAAAAAAGAAATTAATCGTTTTGTAGGAATTCAAAATGAAGAAACTTTTGAATATTACTTATTAAAAAAATCACTTAAAATATTTTAATAATTAATTAATTTAGCTTATATAAAGAAAAAACTCGTTTTGAAAACGAGTTTTTTTATACTGATTAGTTATTAAAACTTAGTATCATCTACGCTGTCTAAATAGGTTTTAAGTGGCTTAACTATGCTTTTTACCGTTCCATCGATAAATGGATTTTTAAGTCCAACTTCATCAATTAAACCTAAGAAAGATTTAGAGCCGCCTAATTTACAAAGTGAGACATAATTGTTCCAAGCCTTAGTGTGATCTTGTTGATCTAAGATCCAGTATTGGAATGCTACTACTTGAGCTAGTGTGTAGTCAATATAGTAAAATGGTGATCCAAAGATGTGACCTTGACGGAACCAGTATGTTCCTTTGTTTAAAAACTCATCAACACCATAATCTCTTGATGGGTTATATTTTAGTTCAATTCTTCTCCATGCCGCTTTTCTTTCATCTGGTGTAGCTTGTGGATTTTCATATACCCAGTGTTGGAATTCATCTACTGTTACACCGTATGGAAGGAATGAAATTCCACCTGCTAAGTGTGAGAATTTATATTTTTCAGTATCTTCTAAGAAAAACTTGTCAATCCATGGCCATGCAAAAAATTCCATTGACATAGAATGAATCTCAGCTGCTTCCATAGTTGGCCAGCGATATGATGCAATTAAATCTCTTGATGAGTAAACTTGAAAAGCGTGTCCTGCTTCATGAGTTAATACATCAACATCTCCTGCTGTACCATTAAAGTTAGCAAAAATAAATGGTGCACGATATTTAGGAATATATGTACAATATCCACCACCAGCTTTACCTGGTTTTGCATCTAGATCTAATAAATCGTGTTTTAACATGAAGTTGAAGAACTCACCAGTTTCTGGTGACATTTCTTCATACATTTGTTTAGCTCTTTCTACCATCCAAGGTCTATCTCCTTTTGGAGTAGGGTTCCCTGATAAGAAAGAGATTGCTAAGTCATATGATTTAGGATCTTTAATTCCTAATCTTTTAGCTTTTCTTTCTTGTAGTTCGTTAACTACTGGAACTACTTCTTTATAAATTTGATCGCGGTAAGCTTTTACTTCTTTTGGACCGTAGTCAGTTCTTCCCATGCGGTCATAACCAAGTTGAACGAAGTTCTCATAACCTAAATCTAGGGCGATTTGATGTCTTAGTTTTACAAGTTCATCATAGATACGGTCTATTTCAGCTTCTTGTCCTTCTAACCATCCAGATACTGCAAGTTGTGCAGATTTTCTAACTTCACGATCAATGTGTGTAGTATATGGGGCCATTTGACTTAAGTTTAAAATTTTACCATCAAATTCAATCTCAGCACTTGCTAGAAGTTTAGAGTACTCAGTTGAAAGTTGATTTTCTTTTTGTAAGTGTGGAACAATTTCTGGTTTAAATGTTTTTAGTGATAATTCAGTTTGTTCAAACATCAATTTTCCTAATTTTTCTTCTAACTCTGCTCTGTGTTTAGATGCAACTAATCTTAATGAGATTTGTTGGAATAATGGCATTAATGCTGGTCCTTCAACGTTAAAAAAGTCTCTTTCTTTAATATAGAACTCATCTTTAGTATTAATTGAGTGACGAATACTTGCAAGAGTTGCCATTGTTCTGTAATCTTCAAGTATATCGTTTAAATCAAAGTAAGCTTTTAATACTTCATCAACAGTATGTTCATCTGATAGCTTTTCAATTAAAGCTGAAACTTCAGCTCTTAGTTTATCAAGATCAGGGCGAACATATTCAAAATCTTTAAATTTCATATTATCTTTCCTCTCCTTATATTATTTATTATATCAATTTATTAGTGTTTTGTTAAACAATATAGAATAGGTATAAATAGATATTTTAATAAACTTATATATAAAAAAATACCTCCTTGTATATAACAATAAATAATAAAATTTTTCATTTATTATTTTATATGTATACTTTGGAGG
>JAAYNT010000110.1 GCA_012520715.1 Acholeplasmataceae bacterium | reverse complement strand
TATTAATGAAATAAAACTTAAAAGTGATGATATAAATTTGATGCAAGATAAAATAAAAATGTTTCATTCCTTGGATTATATTTATGGAAAAGAACCTAAACATTTAAATACAGTATCAAAAAGGTATCCATTTGGTGAAGTTAGTATTAACTATGAAGCAAAAGATAATACTATTACAAATATTTTAATTTCAGGTGATTTCTTTGAAAAGGAAAACATCAAAGAATTAGAAGCAAAGTTAATTGGATATAAACTTTATAGTAAAGATTTAAACATTGATATTTCAAAATATATCGAAAATATGACAAATGATCAATTTATAAACTTATTGAAAGGGTGAAATAAATGAGTGAACAAATTCCATTTTGGGTGAAATTAACACCACTTTATGAATTACTAAAAGAACAAGGTGCAACTTTTGTTGATTTTGCTGGTTATTATATGCCAGTAAACTTTGAAAAAGGTATCGTTTTTGAACATCAAGCAGTTAGAACAGATGTTGGATTATTTGATATTTCTCATATGGGAGAAATATTAATTTTAGGTCGTGATACTGAAGCATTTATTAACCACGTTTCTACTAACAACATTACTAAAATATCAAATAATCAAATGCAATACCATATCATCTTAAATAAAGATGGCGGTGCCATTGATGATATGATGGCATATAAACATTCAAGCGAGAGTGTTTTACTAGTATGTAATGCTAGTAATAAAGATGCATTATTCGAACACTTAAATAATCACATCGTTGACTTTGTAGTTGAAGTTGTTGATATGAGTGAGTTTTTTGCAGCAATTGCTCTGCAAGGACCAAATGCTGAAAAGCATTTAAAAGTATTAGGTGATTTTAGTAGTTTAGAGTTTATGAACTTTGTTGAAGTTGACGGATTTATTATTTCAAGAAGTGGATATACTGGTGAAGATGGGTTTGAAATTTATGGAAATCCAGAAGCAATTGTCAATTTAACAAAAAAACTAATTGAATCTGGTGTAACACTTGCTGGACTAGGAGCAAGAGACACCCTAAGATTTGAAGCAGGTCTTCCGCTATATGGTCATGAGCTTGCAGATTATATTACACCAATTCAAGCTGGCTTAGGATTTGCTATTGATTACTCAAAAGACTTTATAGGAAAAGATGTACTCTTAGAACAAAAAGAAAATCTAGCATCTAAAATATATGGTTTAGAATTAATAGATAGAGGAATCGCTAGACAAGGTTATGAAGTTTATAAAGATGATAAAGTTATTGGATTTGTAACATCAGGTTTTATGATTCCAGGAACTAAAAACTCATATGCCAACGCTCTACTTGAAGGAAAATATAAAATGGGAGATCAAGTAGAAATAGAGATAAGAAATAGAAAAATAAAAGCAGTTATTCGTAAGAAAAACTATAAAGAAAAAAGTTATAAAGGGAGATGAAAAAATGAGATATTACACTAAAACAGAAGAATGGGTACTAATTAAAGATGGCCTTGCCTATGTTGGTTTATCAGAACATGCTGCAACAGAGCTTGGCGATATTGTTTATGTGGAACTTCCACAAGTAGGAGATAAGTTTTCAAAAGGTGAGCCTTTTGGAGCAATTGAATCAGTAAAGGCAGCAAGTGATTTATACATGCCAATTAGTGGTGAAATTGTTGAAGTTAATGAAGCACTTGAAGATGAGCCAGAACTATTAAACGAAGCTCCATTGGCTCACTATATCATAGTCTTAAAAGGCTTTGATGAAGCGGAATTATCTGATTTAGAGAAAAAATAATTATGTTTAAATATTTTCCACATACTGACAAAGACATTAAGGAAATGCTAGAAGTAATCAAGGCTAATTCCTTAGATGATCTTTTTAAACAAGTTCCTAAATCAATTAAGTCACAAGCTTATTTAAATTTAAAGCCTTCTTTAAGTGAGCATGAGTTAACAGAAAACTTAACTAAAATTGCAAATAAAAATTATTTACTTGAAATATATCGTGGTGCGGGTAGTTATGATCACTACACACCATCAATTATTCCTTACTTAGTACAAAGAAGTGAGTTTTTAACTTCGTATACACCATATCAACCAGAAATATCTCAAGGAACCTTACAATATATATTTGAATTTCAAACAATGATTACAAGACTAACAGGACTATATATTTCAAATGCTTCAATGTATGACGGTGCAACTTCAACCGCAGAAGCAGCCTTAATGGCAGTTGCACAGTCTAAACATAAAAAAGTATTAGTTAGTAGTACTGTTGATCCTAATATTTTAGAAGTAATTAAAACATATTCTCATTATCAGGGAATTGAAGTGGTTGTAATTCCAAATGAGAAAGGTTATACATCACTTGATTTTATTAAATCTAGTTCTGAATATGCTGGAGTTGTTGTTCAAAATCCAAATTTTTTTGGATTAGTTGAAGACTATGACGGCTTTAGTGATGTAATTCATTCTGAAAAAGCCCTATTTATTATGAATAATGATCCATCAACACTTTCAATAATTAAATCACCAGGTGAATTAGGGGTAGATATTGCAGTTGGTGATGGTCAATCACTTGGAATTCCATTATCTTTTGGTGGACCATATGTTGGTTATATGGCAACTACTCAAAAGTTAATGAGAAGAATGCCAGGAAGGATTGTTGGAGCAACAGTTGATAGAAATGGTAAAAGAGGTTTTGTTTTAACACTCCAAGCCAGAGAACAACATATTCGTCGTTGCCGTGCAACGTCTAATATTTGTTCAAATCAATCATTAATGGCTTTATGGGCTACAATTTATTTATCATTAATGGGGGTTGATGGCTTAGAAAAACTAAATGAACTAGCTTATACTAATAGTCATTACTTATATCATAAATTACTTGAAACGGGTTATTTTGAAGAAGTATATGATAATAACTTTATTAAAGAGTTTGTTTTAAAGGCTAAATTTGATCCGAAAAAGATAGAAAAAAGACTTCTTAAAAAAGGTTA
>JAAYNT010000109.1 GCA_012520715.1 Acholeplasmataceae bacterium | reverse complement strand
TGCCATTTGGTCACCGTCAAAGTCCGCGTTAAACGCAGGAGTAACAAGCGGGTGAAGACGAATTGCTTTACCATCAATTAACTTAGGCTCAAATGCTTGAATTCCTAAACGGTGCAGCGTTGGTGCACGGTTTAGTAAAATTGGATGCTCTTTTACAACTTCTTCTAAAGCTGCCCAAACATCATCATCTAAGCGTTCGTATTTACGGGTTGCTTCGCCTCTGTTAATACCACTTTTAATTAATTCTCTTAATACAAATGGTTTAAATAAAATAATTGCCATCTCTCTTGGAATACCAGCTTGATACATCTTTAAGTCTGGTCCAACAATAATTACTGAACGACCTGAGTAGTCAACACGTTTTCCAAGTAAGTTTTGACGGAAACGACCTTGCTTACCACGTAGTAAATCAGATAATGATTTAAGTGGTCTATCGCGTCCTGAAGACGCTCTACGTCCGCCTCTAGCATTATCAAATAATGCATCAGCTGCAACTTGTAGCATTCTCATTTCGTTTTTAATAACTAAGCGAGGTGCGTTTTCTTCTTTTTCTTTTTTCAATCTAGCATTACGGTTAATAATACGACGATATAAGTCGTTTAAATCCGTAGTTGCAAATCTTCCACCGTCTAATTGAACCATTGGTCTTAAATCTGGTGGTAAGACAGGAATAACGTCCATAACCATCCAATGAGGTTTGTTGTCTGAGTTATTGAAAGCTTCAACTATTTCTAAACGGCGAATAATACGTTCGCGTTTTTGTTTAGTTGAAGTTTTAAATTTTTGACGTAAAATTTTAACTTCTTTATCTAGATCTAATTCCATTAATAAAGTCTTAACAGCTTCAGCTCCTGTTTGAGCTTCAAAACGGCGACCATATTGTTCTAAAAGTTTGAAGTATCCTTGTTCGTTTAAAACATCTTTTTTCTTTAAAGATGGTACTGAACCTGGATCAATTACGATATATGAAGAGTAGTAAACTACTTCTTCTAGCGCTTTTGCTTTAATACCTAGTAAAATAGCTAAGCGCGATGGTGTATTTTTTAAATACCATGTATGGACAATTGGGGCTTGAAGCTCAATGTGTCCCATTCTTTCTCTACGAACTAGTGAGTCGGTAATTTCTACACCACATTTTGGACAAATTTGTCCGCTATTTGAAACTTGTTTTTTACCGCAACGGCATTGGAAAGATTTGGTAGGTCCAAATATTCTTTCACAAAATAGCCCACCTTCTTCAGGTTTAGCTGTACGGTAGTTAATAGTTTCATGGTTTTCAACTTCGCCATAAGACCAAGCTCTAATTTCATCTGGTGAAGCAAGACGAATTTTTAAATGGTTATAAGTTCTTGAACCATAACCTTTTCTAATTTTCTTAACTTCTTTTTGAATTCTTTGTTGTAAGTTAATATCAGCAACATCTTGTTGACTTTTTAAGATTTCTGCGTGTTCGTCAAAATCTTCTTCAGTCAACTGATTTATGCCGTAAAATTCAAAGACGCGATTAATTTGGTCTAATTCTTCTTCGTTTGCTTTAAATAGTAAGTATAAATCTGATCTAGAGGCAGTTAAAAGTTCTGCGGTATTAAAAATAGTTGCATCATTTAATACTTTAATAACTTCGTTTGATAATTTTAAATCTTTTAAACCATTAGGTAGACCATACTTACGGAGTAGTTTTTTAATTTCTAAAACAACATCAGGTGAATGAGTAGATAGAAGTGTTGTAAAGTTGTCAATATCATATGTGTTTGCTTCTTCTAAAACTGAGATACCTGATAGTTGTAATACTTCTTTGGCGGCATCGCTAATTCTTAATTGAGATATTCTTTGTTTTAAATCATTATCCATTAACGGAACCCCCCTCTAAATTTTTGATCATGTCGAACCAGTGATTTAACAGCATCGTTTTCACCAGTTTCTGAATTGATCAGTTCAACATATAATCCTAACGCTTGTAGTTCGTGTGTTAGAACTCTAAATGACTCAGGTAGTGAAGCTTTTGGAATTTCACGACCATATGTAATGGCACTATAAACTTTGTTACGTCCAATCATGTCATCTGATTTAACTGTTAGAATTTCTTGAAGAGTATGTGCTGCACCATATGCGTATAGTGCCCATACTTCCATTTCCCCAAATCTTTGACCTCCGTTTTGAGCTTTACCACCCATTGG
>JAAYNT010000108.1 GCA_012520715.1 Acholeplasmataceae bacterium | reverse complement strand
TATAAAATAACAGAAAACGAAACTTCAAAACCTTTATTTAATAACTGGAGTTTTAAGGATATAAACTCAAAAACAGTTGCATTAACAGGTAATAATCAAAAGATAATTAAAAATTATTCAAAATTAGAAGCAAAAATTACCAGTGCAAATAAAATGGTAACTCAAAAATTAGCAACACCTTTGCATTATGTTTTTGCAGTCGGTAGCAAAGCAGTTCAAAAAGCTTATTCAACAAATGATTTGATTTTTAATGTAGAAAATCCCGATAACGAAATAATGAGTATGACAGCAGTTGATAGTAGACTTTTCACAAGAAAAAGAGAAGTAAATTTAGGTGCTAATTTTATTAATTATTCAAAACCTACGATATCAGTTAACATTGGCAGAAATGACGGAGTTGAGTCTGATACCAAATTAACAATATCAGGAACTTGGTGGAATGGGTCTTTTGGAGTTGTTACAAACACATTAGACTTGAGGTATAGATATAAGAAAACCTCTACGAGTAATTACGGAAGTTGGGTTAGTTTAACTCCAACTATAAATGGTAACTCATTTACTTTTGATGATTATATCGTTGGCGATATGGGAGCAAATGGTTTTGACCCATCTGAAAATTATGATGTACAGATAAGATTAAGAGATGAACTCGAAAACGAAGATAATTATTTATTAACTTTACGTTTAGATAACGCTCAACCAAATCTTGCGTTACACGAAGACGGAGTCGCTATTAACGGACCATACGACGACACCAAAGGAAAAGGACTACAAATTTATGGAAACGAAATATGGTTTAATGATATTTTGTTATTTTATTATGAGGATGATTAAAATGAGATTAAAAAAATTACCTTTATGGGCAAAGTTATTTAGAAGAAAATTATATGTCAAAATAGTAGAAACAGGATTAAAAGATGATGAAATAGCAATTAGTATGTACAAATTGTATATACCAGTCAGATCACCAATATTAAATCCGAAAATAGAAGAAAGTGAGGAAAAAGAAGATGAAATACTTGACAACAATGTCAAAAATATTTAAATTTAAGCAAGCAAGCAAGCAAGCAAGCAAGCAAGCAAGCAAGGGAAGGGGGCAGTTATTTACTAATTGCTCCTCAAGAGGAGAGGGGGATAGGTATTTAATATCTATTCCCAGATGTTTATGCTAAAACTTGGAGAAGAGGTAAAAAACTTAATAAGAAATGAGATACCTAAAGAAGCTGTACTTTTCAATCACGCAACTGGAGTTGCTAGTGGAACACTTTCGGATAGTGTTGCTAATTATGATTATATTGAAGTTTTTTATAATGTTAGTGGTGATAAAGATGGACAATATGGTTCTGGTAGTACTAAAATATATCAAGCAAACAATACAAAGGCTTCGTTATTGTTAGCAACTCTTTCCGATGGTATGTTTTATATTAATAGTGGTCTTATTCAACTATCTAACAATTCTTTCGCTCTAGATGTAGACAGAGCTGTTAGAATTAGATTGTCAGTAACGCCACAAATAACAACGACGATGGTT
>JAAYNT010000107.1 GCA_012520715.1 Acholeplasmataceae bacterium | reverse complement strand
TGGCATGACCGAAAGTGAACCCTGTAAATACCGCTTGAGTATAATCATTTACTCTAGCGCTATAATATTTGGCTTCTCCAAATAAGAACGCAGCTGCACTGAATGAGAAGTTTTCGTTTTGATCAAGACGACCAATTAAGTCAACATTAGGATTCATATTGACGATGAAGTCAAACTCGCCATATTCACCAGTTATAGATAAAAGGCTTTTATCGCCAACCATAATTTGGTCGCCCCCTCTTTGTAAGCGCCCAAATACTCCGCCTATTCCTCTTTTAGCGCGCGGATATCTCCTAATAACATCTCTATCAACATCTTTCCTAACTAAAAAGTTGTCCTCGTATCCATATAAATACGCGCTTAGATTTGTTGTGTTGAAATTAATTTTATCAAAATTATTATAACTTGAAACACGGTAAGCTCTAACCTCGCCATAATTAACTAACGTGTCTATTTTAACATATATTTTTGGCAATGGTTCTTGTGAGTCTGGTACTTTTTTAAATACGAACGTGGCTCCAACAACTCCGCCTGCAACGTCAGTTGAAATTACCTCACCGTGGTTAATCATGCGTCTCATTTCGGATAGTCCGTATCCAATAACTCCACCTGCTGATGCATTAATCCCCGGTCTTTCTCCTGATGACACTTTTGTCGTAGGGTGACTAAAACTTGAATAGTACTCATTTGTGCCCCCATTAGTATAGATATATAATCTTCCAGTAGGGGTTCGATTAGTAGAATCATTATACGTACTTATAGTTGATGTTAAAGCCATAACTCTACTGTAGTTAATGCCATTTAATATTCTTGATGCTGAAACATCAAGCTCGTTAGTTATCGTTTCTGTAAAACCATTGACGCCACCAGCAATTAATTCTTGCGTTAAAACTACTGCAACTACACCACCAGATCTAACAAACGCTCTACTTACACCAATAATTTCACCGCTATTTGAAGTATCATAAATTCTTGAATCGGCTGTTCCTACAAACGCAGAAATGCCACCAACTACTACACCACCACTATAGGTTCTAATTCTTCCCCCATAATAAGATTGATTTGTATTCGGTTCGAATGAAGCACTTCCGCTTGTGTTATCGTTATAGAATGTAATATTACCATGGTTAATTGAGTCTTGAATTGAGTATCTATTATTAGTAACAAGACCTCCAGCATATACGTTTCCTAATCCGTGAATTGCATATTTAGGAGTTGCACCAGCTTGATATGTCGAAGTAATATCTCCGTAGTTTACCGAGTTAATAATTCCATATGTAGCGCGAGGCATTGATTCATTGTCTTGATCATGTAAATTCCCCGATGAGTTTTCGTTAACTAATCCAGCAACATAAATGTTACCATAGTGATTATTAATGTCACCTACTATGATTTTTCCTTTATTATAAGAATCTTTTATATAAACTAAACTTGTTAATCCAGTTACTGGATCTACTACTTTTTCATCTAAAAGTAGTGGAGCAAATCCCGCAACTTTAATATAAGGACTATTAGTAGTTCCAGTAACAGTATTAGTTAATCCTGTTAACGTGATATCACTTTCTTGAAATACGTTTTGATAAGAAATTTTAGTACTTGTTGAGATAGCAGCAACTACTAAGTTTCTACTATATGAGAAGTTTTTAAATGTTAAACTTCCTTTATTTTCAATAAATCTTAATTTACTATTACCTAATGTTTTAACGATACCATAATAGTTTAGATGATAATCAAATTCTAAAATAGCATCATTACTTGATTGATATAGGCCAATTCCTTTAGTACTTCTTGAGTTAATGATTGGTACATATACTAAATCTTCATTCTTAGCTGAATCGACAATAGCGGTTCTAACTCCACTAATTTCGATATCATAGTTATGAATATCGATATATTCACTATATGTATTTAAATTACTATTTACTACACCCGCTATTTTAACCATCTTATATGATCCGCTATAAGTATTAGGATCAACTTGAATGACATTAGTCATGTTGTTGTAAATAGCGCCTCTGTGAGTCCAATTTCTATTTAGTTCAGCTGCGCCATAAGCTCCGCCTGTAGCATCACCAATAACTCCGCCTACTAAATAATTTAATTTAGAACCATTAAAGTTCATAATTCCAATTCGGCCAACGTGAGTAATTAATTTATATTTATTTTCTGTTCCCGCAGCGTTATTTGAAAGTCCAATAACACCACCAAGATTAACTGTTAATTTATTATTATAAGTTGTTCCCATTGATGTTGGTGAACCAATATCACCAAGATGTAAGACGTTATCCATTGTAAGAGTTTCAATGTTAGTTCTTCCTACAATACCACCAATATTATAATTAACATCAGTTAATTCGTTTTGACCATAAACTGTATTTGATGCTAAATCACCATCAACAAAAACATCTTTAATTAAGCCAGAGGCTCTACCAGCAATAATTCCTACGTTTAAATTTTGAGGAATTTGTTTATTTAAATATACATTTCCTTTAATTTGAACGTTTTCAACTGTTCCATCAAGCATTGCTCCTGCAATAAGCCCTACATGATAGTTAAAGTTAGCTGTTTGAAAATCTTTTAAATCAACACGTGATTTAATGATTGTTAAATTTTTAACTGTTCCGCTTAATGTCCCAAACATTCCAACATAGAAATCACGATTTGATGATTTGCCATTATCAATTAATAGATAAGCAATTCTTTTATTATTACCATCTAATGTTCCAGTAAAAGGTACAAGCGGAGTTTTAAAAGCTTTAGGGGCTACATCTCTTAAATCAAGAGTTGTTGCAGAGTTTGAAATGATATAGTTAGCTGATTTGTATTCTGTATATGGTAAGTTTTGTATTTTGTTAAAGTGAATAAAATCAACAGCCGATGCAATTTCATATTGATTTGAAGCATTTAAATTTAATCCAAATAAGGCTGGATATTGATAATTAGGATAATAAAACCAATCCGTACCTAAACCATTAGTTTTTAATTCAGTTGTAGTTTTTGGGGTATGCACCGCACTAGGTTCCAAAACATTAATTGTTTGAGCCCCACTAATAACTGTTAATAAATATTTAGTAGAATCGTATACGACATCACTTACTGTAGATGTCGCATCAACTTTAAATACTCCTGGCTGGATTGCGGCTTTATAAACCCCAGAACCAGCAGGTGTTTCAACTTCAAAATTTTTCATATGACGTGGTAATATAACCACCTCATTAGCATAATAAGAATTTAGTACTTGACCATTATCTTTATTCCAAAAAACTAATCCTGCCGCTTGTGGCTTAAGTTGATGACCTACGTCAGTTATAAAATAAATTCCTTTGTTGGCTTCGTTATAATTAACAAAAACCTTTTCTACAACTCCAGTATTTTCTCCAACGATATGTGATGCTTTAGTAAGGTCACTACTACCAATTCTTAATTCAAATTTTGGATCAATTAAACCAAAATTTTTAATTGTTCCACTACTAAATGCAAACATTGAATAGTAAGGAGTGGTAATTATTTCTTGATCGCCATCAACAATATATAACTCATTTTCCTTATTGTCAGCTAAATACAAGTTTTTAATTTCAAAACCACGACCATCAAAAATACCACTAAAGATGTCGCGTTTTAAATGACCTAAAGAATCTAGATAACTATAACCGATTGGAATAAATCTAGCAATACCACCCAAATCGTTATAATCAATATCTTGACCTAAAACATAATGTAGTTCTAATAATGTTGATGCGTGTTGATATCTACCAGCAAATGCTGAAACGTCAACTGAGAAATTATATAACTCTTGTGCAGTATCAAATCTAATTTTACCTCGCTGATGTTCGGGCATATTAATTTGTAATGCTTGTTTAATCGAATCAGGTGTTGCAGTATCATTTGCGATATTTAATCTAAAATCAGTATAAGAAATATAATAACTACTACCCGTTGAATCATTAATATCAACAAAGTTATGTTCCGGAATAATACTAGTACTTCTTTGATATCCGTGGACGATTACTTTATCTTTGGCAATACTAAAACCTAACACCAAACCTGTTAGTACTAGCATTAATATTAAAATTAAAACCTTAGAGCGTCTAATACCCTTCATTACCAATTACCTCCCCAAGGTGGAGTTTGTAATCCCCAATTATGTTCAGGACCACCAAAATCAGCTTGGACTACTTCATATCTAAATCCAAGTTGAAGTGAGTAATTTTCATTTATATAAACTTGATGGCCATCTACTAAATAAGAAAAAACATCCTTTGGAATAATAAAACTAACTTTAATTGGTGCTGATGTAGCATCAACTAATTTAGTTTTATAGTAATAATAGGTGCTTCTAGCGTCATTATTATGAACTTGTTTGTGCCAATTAGCACTATTAAAATTAAATTCTATTGGATCATGACGAATTGCCGTTTCATTAACAATATTTTGGTAGTTAGTAACTTTTCTAACAATTTGATCATTAATAGCTACTCTTAAATAAGCTTTAACGTTTGCCTTAACATAAATATCAACATGAAGATTTTTAATATGATAAGGATTAGATTCATCATAAATATCGACGTCATAAACACCTTCTTTAGTTTGTAAAGTCGCCCCACTACCAATTGTAACTAAACTATATGGAACTTTAGTTGTTCCGTTCATATAATAAACATCCACTTCTGTAACTCTTACTTCTCCAATAGTAGATTCTGTAGATTGCTTTTTCTCATCAGTTAAATACGCACTGATAAAAGTAGTCGCAAGGGCTACTACAAATAATACTATTAAGATGTAGAATAGTGAATATTTTTTATTCATTATTTACTCTCCTTATGGTGATGGTGGAATTTGTTCTAGTTTAATTTCAATATGATCAATCACGAGTGATTGACCATAATGAGCATTAGTTAAATTGGTTTTTACTTCTATTTGGAAGTATAATATTACTTCATTAAGTCCTGATTGCGGGCTTAATGAAGCTTGAGTTCCAATAATAAAATTATTAATTGGAAATGTTTCCTGTGTGTGAGTATATGTTGTTCCGTTTAAATCACTGTATTTAAGTCTAATTGTATCCTTTATTGTAATATTAGGTAAATTCATTAGTGTAATCGTTAAGTTGCCCGGAATATTACCAGTGTTTTTAACTACTAACTTAAACCTATATACATCACCACTAACTAAATTATCAATTACTACCGGACCAGTAACTAATTGATAACTGCTATTAGGAACTGGTTCTGAAATATTAACATTATCAGCTTTATATAATGTGGCAGTAACATCAATATTACCGGTTGTGAAAATAATCGGATGATCGACTCTGGTATTGGCAAACCAAGCGAAAATTGACGTCATTAAAGTTACCGCTGATAAAACGATACCGACAATTAATACACCAAGTTTTTTCTTTTCAATACCTTTCATAATCATTCCTCATAAATATATGTAAAAAATTAATTTAATTAATCTTTTAAATATATTAATTTCCTGTTTGGAAATTTATTTCCTCAGTAATTAATGTTTGCCAATCATAACCTAATTGTTTAGCTTGAATAGTAATATCAATTTTCACTTTATATCCCGAGTAATCATTATGTATATATTCCCCGTTTAAAACAATAGAACTAATAACTGTAAATTGAGTAGTGTTAGTTTGTGGTAAAACACCAGTTGTACCACCATAATAATAAAAATTATCAGACTCTTTTACAAAGTCAGTTCCTAAATCAACAGTAATGGCAACTTTTGGATCACTTAAATCACCATTATAAACAACTGTATTAGATAAATCAGTAATAGTAATTAAAAATGTAACTCTTAACTGGCTATCGACAGTTGATTGGTTAGTAATCTTATAAGGGTTTTCTAGTAAATTTTGACCAGGAACAACTAATCCTGATGCAGCACTCCCAGTTAGTTGATATTCTACTTTTCCAGATTTTAGAGTAATTGAATCAGTGTTATCATAATCCACTAGCCATGCGAAAACAACAGCACCAGCTGTAACTATTAATAACAATAATATCATTAAATTTAT
>JAAYNT010000106.1 GCA_012520715.1 Acholeplasmataceae bacterium | reverse complement strand
GGTTGTAATACAAATACTATTGCCGTAGTGATGCTTCATTACTACTGCTTCTATTAAGTTATTATCACTTAAACCGTACAATATCTTTTTAGTGCCATCACTACTTATGGAAGTTGTTACTACGTCTAAAGTTTGAAATTGGTAATCTTTTTCTAAAAATTCGATGATTTCACCTGGAACATTACTCATCATCTCAAAAGAAGTTACTTTTTTATTATAAAGCCAATCCCATATTTGATTAGCTCGATATTTTTTGTAACCTTCTTTTAATAATAAATCTAGTAAATTGTCATAAGTTAAATCATAAATCAATTTCATCTAATTTCAGCCTCAAATAAATGAGATAAGCGGTTCATTACACTTCTCATTACTTTGTCAACATCACTTGATTCTAAAGTTTTCTCATTTGAATTAAAAACTAAGCGATATGCAAGTGATCTTTTATCTTTTTTAATGTTTTCACCTTCATAAACATCAAATAAGTTTAAACTTACTAAATATTTACGAGCTGTTTGTTCAATAATAGCCTCTATTTTGTTAACAGATATTTCTTTTGAAACAACAAAAGCAATATCACGTTCAATTGAAGGATATCTTGAAACTGGAATATAGTCATTTACTACTTCTTTTGTTAGTAGTTTTTCTAAGTTTACTTCAAGTGCATATACTCTTTCATCTTTTAATAGTTTTGGATGAATTTCTCCTAAGATACCAACTATTTCATCTTCATAAATAATGTATGCTTGACGGAATGGATGGAAACTTTCGTTATTAGATACTTGGTATGAAAAACTAATACCAAATTTATTAAATACAACTTCTAATAATCCTTTAATTGTATAAAAGTCAACATCAACTTTATTTCCTTGCCATAAGTTATGATTTAGAGGTTGGTTAATTAGTGCTGATAAATATGTTTTCTCAATATCTTTTGCATAAACATGACCAATTTCAAATATATTAACTTCTTTATTTTGGCGACTAATATTATATTTATAAGTATTAAAAACTCCGTTTAATAAACTTTGTCTCATTACTTTTCTATCTTCAGTAATCGGTTTTAATACTTCGTATGGTGTACCAATATTATTAAACATATGAACTGATTTTTCATCTAGTAGACTATATGAGATAATCTCATTTAGTCCAAGGCTTGCTAGATCTCTTCTTAAGTAAGAAATCTTTTCATCAAATATAGTCTTACCACCTTGTAAATCGCTTAATAGTGGTTTATTCTTAATATTGTTATAACCATATAAACGTCCGATTTCTTCAACTAAATCAGCCTCAATTTTAATATCTGGTCTTCTTGTTGGAACTGTTACTCTAATAAAGTTATCTTTTAATTCTACCTGGAAATCTAATTTTTCTAAGTATGAGATAATTTGTTTTTTAGTTAGTTTAATTCCCAAAAGTTTATTAACATAACTTACTTTTAAGTCAATTACCGCAGGCCTTGAAACTGTAACTTGAGCAATTTCTAATCCTTTGTAAACTTTACCGTTTGCATATTCAACAAGTAAGTAAGCAGCTAAATCCATCGCATGAATTACCATTTGTTGACTAACACCACGTTCAAAGCGTAGTGATGAATCAGATCTACCTATTTTAGCTGCTGTTTTTTGAATTCTTTCGGGTTCAAAATGAGCAGCTTCAATAATTACTCTTTTAGTTGTTGGAAGAATCATTGAATTACTAAGGCCAACTACACCAGCTACTGCTGTTGGGATTTTGCCATTTGTAATTACTAGATCTTCACTTGATAATTTGTGCTTATTGCCAGCTAGTGTTTCAATTTCTTCACCGTCATTAGCACTTCTTATAACTATTTCATTTGAGCCAAATAAATCAGCATCAAACATGTGAAGTGGTGTACCATATTCAAACATAACAAAATTTGAAATATCAACAACATTATTAATTGGCTCAATTCCACGTTTTATTAACTCACTTTGTAGCCACCAAGGTGATGGTTTAATTTCTACATCTAGCATTCTTGCAAAATATAAACTACATCCTTCATCTAAAATAGTTACTGTTAGTGGGTTTTCTTCCTCTATTTCTTCAATTTTATATTTAGGAAGAGTAATCTTTTGATTAGTTACTGCAGCAAGATCATATGCATAACCTAGTGCTGATAGTAAATGTCCGTTATTTGGAGTTAGATCTAACTCCATAACAAATCCATCAAACTTAAGTGCAGATAATGCATCTACTCCCAGTTCTACTGGTTCTGGGAAATGAAAAATTCCATCTGCGTATTTTTCTGGTATATTTTCAATATGAAGTTCTTCAAGTGAACAAATCATACCTTCTGAAGCAACACCACGAATTGTGGCATCTTTAATTTCAAATCCACCTGGTAATACCGCTCCAACAAGAGCAACGATTACGTATTGTCCTGCTTCAACGTTACTTGCTCCACATACAATATTTCTAATTTTACCATCACCAACATCAACTGTTGTAAGTGATAGTGTATCAGCGTTAGGGTGTTTATCTTTTGATAACACCTTACCTGTTACAATTCCTTTTGCATCAACAAAAGAATTTGTAAATGATTCAACTTCAGTAATATGAGCATTAGTTAATTCAAATATATTATTAGGAATTTTAATATATTTTTCAAGTTGTGATTTAGTAATAATCATTTTTAAAATTCCTCCTTAAATTGTTTTAAAAATCTTAAATCATTATTATAGAAGTTTCTAATTTCTTCTATTTGATATCTTAGCATTGCTAAACGTTCAACACCAATTCCAAATGCAAACCCAGTATATACTTCTGGGTCATATCCACCCATTTTTAACACATTAGGATGAACCATACCAGCACCTAATATTTCAATAAATGTGGTAGTTCCATCTTTTTTAGTAAATAAGACATCAACTTCAATACTTGGCTCAGTAAAAGGAAAATATGATGGACGAAGTCTCATCTCTACTTTTCCTTTAAATAAAAAGTCTAAATACGATTGAAGTGTTTCTTTTAAATTAGCAAAACTAACATTTTTATCAATAACTAAACCTTCAATTTGCATAAATTGATGAGAATGTGTTGAATCATCTTCATCACGGCGATATACTTTGCCTGGACAAATTATTTTAAGAGGTTTCCCTTCTTTTTTTAGCATTGTTCTTGCTTGAACGGGTGAGGTATGAGTTCTTAGTAGTGTTTTTGGATCAAAGTAAAAAGAATCTTGCATTTCTCTGGCTGGATGACCTTTAGCGATATTCATCATTTCAAAGTTATATAAATCAAGTTCTATTTCTGGACCAGTTACTACTTCATATCCATTTGAAATAAAATATGATGAAGTATCTTCAATAATTAAATTAAGTGGATGAATTGAACCTTGTAAAAATTTATCACCAGCTAGTTCAATATCAACTTTTTCAAGTAGTAGTTTTTCATTTAGTTTAATTGTTTCAAGTTCTTCTTTTTTATTATTAAAAAGTAATCTAACTTCATCTTTAACTGTATTAACTAATTTACCAAAAGCCGGTCTTTCGGCCGGTTCTAAGTTTCTTAAGTTTGCCATCATTTGGCTTAATGCACCTCTTTTAGAGAAGTATTCATTATGAATGTTTTCTAAATTTTCTAATGAATTAGCCTCATTAATGGCATTAATAATTGTTTGTTTTAAGTTTTCAAGTTGTAATTTCATAGTATCTACCTCACTAAATAATTATACCATATTTTAAGGCCTTACATATATAAATATATGTTTGTAAGGCTTTTTTGAAAATAAAAACCCGGATTTAACCGGGTTTAAATTGTTTTTATTAATTATTCCCTTCTTCCTGCGACCAAGACGATTAATCTTAAAACTTGAACATAGATCCAAACTAAGGTTACCATTAAACCTAAAGCTGCAATCCATTCATATTGTTTTGGAAAACCGTGTTGAGTAATTCTTTCAGCATAATCAAAATCTAGCATTAGCATAAATGCGCCAAAGATAATTAATAAGATTGTAAGGATAATTGCAATTGGATAACTTTGAATAATAACAATTTTAAATAATGATAAGACCATACTAACAAGCGATGCCAGTAAAATTCCGATAAGTGATGCAAACATCACTTTTCTAAATTTATTTGTTACTCTAAATGCTCTACTTGTATATAAAACTAACATTACTAAGAAAATTGATCCTACTCCAATTAATGCCGTAACTGCTGCGCCTGGAATAAATGCATTAATGATTGCGGTAATAACTCCTAAAAATGCACCTTGTCCCACCGCATATAATATTGAAAATGGCATGGCCACTCTTGGGAAAAAGTTAGCTATCATAACACTAATAAATGAAGTGAAGAAACTAATTCCTAAGACTGCAAGCAACCAGCTTTCAACTTGAAATACGACTCCCTCACCAGGAATGGTTACTGCCCTTAGTCCAAATATTACACTGGCAATAGCACTACCAAATGCGAAGACAAGTAATATGATTGTTTTTAGAGAAATACCAGTTAATGTTGCTGCTTGAACAACAGAAGCATCTGCTCTTTTCTCTAGATTTTTGAATACTGGATTCGAACTTTTTTGCATAAATATCACTTCCTTTATATAATAGTATATAATATTTTATATTATAATCCAAACAAACCGATATCTATCGTATCGCTTGTTTCATTTAAATCTTTAAATGCTCCAAATTTATCTAATAATTCAAAGACTGTTTTATTAATTCTTGTACGATTTCTAACGTCGTTTCTGCTAGTAAATTCTTTTTCTTCTCTTCTATTTACTATATCAAATGCGACTGCTTCTCCTAGGCCATCAATTGTAATAAATGGCATTCTAAGTCCACCTTTTTCAATAATAAAATCTTTAGCAGCTGATTTATTTATATCAACTGGTAAGAATTTTAAACCACGTCTTGTCATCTCTAGCGCAACTCCTAAAGTTACGATTAATTTTTCATCTTTATCAGTTCTTCTAAAGTTTTCTTGTAGTTTATTAAGTGCGTTTATCATAGCATTTGAACCTGCCATCATGACTTCATAATCAAATTGTACTGCTCTTTTTGAGAAGAATCCAGAATAAAACAATTCTGGTTTATAAACTTTAAACCAAGCAATTCTAATTGCCATTAAAATATATGCTGCAGCGTGAGCTTTTGGAAACATGTATTTAATTTGACCGGCTGACCAAATATACCAATCTGGTACATCATGTTTTTTCATAATGTCAACATATTCTAACCACTTAGTTTTATCGACTGACGGTCTGCCGCGTCTTACAAATTCCATAATCTCAAAAGCCGTGTACGGTTCCATTTGATAATTTTGAATTAAATCAACCATAATATCATCACGACAACCAATAATATTAGAAAACGGTATTTTCCCATATTCTGTCTCGCCTTTTACTAACTCTTGAGAGTTATTTCTCCAAACGTCAGTTCCATGTGATAATCCTGATATCTTAACAAGACCAGCAAACGTATTAGGTTTAGTATCTTCTAACATGTCTCTTACAAAGTTAGTACCAAGTTCTGGTATACCGTACGAGGCAACATTACTTAAGATATCTTTTGGTTTTACATTGATAACTTTAGTTCCAGCAAACAGTTCATAAACTTTTGGATCATCTAGTGGAATATCTTGAGCTCTAGAAAACTCAAACTCATCAGGATTAGCATCTACATAATCCATTAAAAATTTAATCATTGTTGGATCATCATGACCTAATATATCTAACTTAAGCAAGTTATCTTCGAATGAGTGATAATCAAAGTGAGTTGTTTTCCACTCTGAGTCAACTTTATCAGCTGGAAATTGAATTGGTGTAACATCATAAATTGAATGATCTTTTGGAACAACAACAATTCCACCTGGGTGTTGTCCTGTTGATCTTCTAACTCCTTCAATTTTTTTAGCAAGCCTATTAATTTGAGCTTTTCTAAGTGCTAAGTTATTATCTTCGGTATACCCCTTAACATAGCCAAAAGCAATCCTTTCGGCTACTGTTTGAATTGTTCCAGCTCTAAAGGTAAAATCTTCACCTAATAGTTCTCTTACATAGTCATGAGCAGTTGCTTGATAATCACCTGAGAAGTTAAGATCAATATCTGGTACTTTATCACCTTTGAAACCTAAGAAGGTTTCAAATGGGATATCTTGACCATCTTTTTTAAGTGGTGTTTGACAAATAGGACATTTCTTATTAGGTAGATCATAACCTGATTCAACTTTTTTAACTATTTCTTTAAACTTAATTTGTTCTTTAGTTTGCGGATATAAGCTTGTTTGTTCTTGTGTTAGCTTAAACACTTGAAAATCATGATTTGGACAATAATAATGTGGTGGTAGTGGGTTAACTTCGGTAATGTTAAGTAGCGTTGCTACTAAACTTGACCCAACTGAACCACGTGAACCTACTAAATATCCATCTTCTAGTGATTTTTTAACAAGTAAATATGAAATATAATAAATCGGTGCAAAGTGGTTATCAATAATACTTGATAGTTCTTTTTTAACTCGGTCTAGTACTATTTGCGGAGTTTTTTCTCCGTAAATACTAACCATGTTTTTATTAACAATTCTTACTACTTCATCATTAATTGATTCAACACCTAATAAATCTTTAAATGCATCATCATTTAAACTGTATAAAACATCTGGGAATGCTTTTACAGGTTCAATTAAATCATTTAATTTATTAGTATTTGTAACAACTATTTCATATGCCAAATCTTTTCCTAAGAATTCAAAAGCCTTTAACATTTCATCTGTTGTAAGTAAGTGTTGTTCTGGTAGTTCTTTGGCTTTCATAAGCGGATGAACTCCGCCACCTGGAATACCTTGACGAAGGAAAATATTTCGATATATTTGATCTTCTTTATTTAAATAATGAACATCACCAGTAGCAATTATTATTTTATCTAATGCTTTTGCTGTTTTTATTATTTTTAAAATAGTTGCTTTAATAATCTCAGGACCATCTGGACCTATATCAGCACTTAGATGCTTATATGCATTGGGTGGTTGAACTTCCACATAGTCATAATAAGCCATTGCTTCAATTAATTCTTCATTACTTCTATTAAGTGCTAGTTCAAAAACTTCACTTTGATAACAACCACTACCAACAAGTAATCCTTCTCGGTGTTCTTCTAAAACGTCTTTTAGTAGCCTTGGCCCATTATAAAAGTAAGTTGTTAGTGCTTCGCTTATAATAATAAACAAATTTTTATAACCAATTTGATTTTGAGCTAAAATATTAACATGATATGGGAAAGCTATATGTTTATATTTTTCATTTGGTGAAAGTGATTTATTAATATCACTAAATGATTCAATACCTTCTTTATATAAATCAACTAACATTAGTGAAAAAATCTTAGATGTAGCATCAGCATCATCTTGAGCTCTATGGTGATTATCAAGTGGTACTTTAAATAGTCTTGCCACATGATTAAGACCAAAGTATTTTAATTTATCATTATAAAAATATCTAGCTAAATTAAGTGTATCAATAACTGGGAAGTCTGGCATCTCAATTTCTAAGTTCTTGGCAGTTTCAACAATATGACCCATATCAAATGGGGCATTGTGTGCAACTAGACAAGAACCTTGACTAAACTCTAAAAATTCTTTTAAAACAACATCAATGTTTGGTGCGTCTACTAACATATCATCAGTAATTCCAGTTAAACTAGTAATTGTTTGGCTTAAAGGACGATGTGGATTAACAAATCTTTGATATCTATCAGTAATTGCACCTGATACAATTTTAACAGCTCCAATTTCGATGATATCATCATTTTGAATTGATAAACCGGTAGTCTCAATATCAAATACTACATATGTTGCATCTCTTAATCTAAAGTCTTCAAAGTCATTTGTTATTTTAAAGTTATCAGAGTCAACTAATTCTAATTCAGCACCATAAATTGGTTTAATTTCTAATTTCTTAGCTGCTTTATGAATTTCTGGAAAAGCATAAATACCATTATGATCAGTAAATGCAATGGCTTTATGCCCCCATTTTTCAGCAGTCTTTAAATATGTCTCAGCATCAGTTATGGCGTCCATTTGACTCATTTTAGTATGAACGTGGAACTCAATACGTTTTTCTTTAGCTTTATCAGTTCTTTCACTTTTAGCTAGTTTATCTAAAAATGTAATAACTCTAGCCATAATAACTGTATCTTGTAAGTAAGTATCATATTCAGCTTGACCTTCTACTTGTAGAAAGTCACCTACTTTAATATCTTCAGCTTCAGCAATTTGAGTTGGTGTATTTAAAAACTTCTTAACAACAATTGCATCATCACTGTCTGCAATTGTCATAATAAGTAGTGTTACAGTTCGAAGTTTTCTAACTTCAACTTCAATAACTTCTCCTTCAACAATAAAGTTAACATCTCCAACTTGGTTGCGGTATTGATGAAGAGTATATTCACTAATTGGAATTTCATTAATAGCAACAGATGTTGGTTTTGATCTTCTTCTATCAATTCTTCTTTTAGCTTGAGCTTGATTTTGACTTTTAATAATTTCAGCTTTTTCTTTAGCTAGTTGATCTTGTGTTTTTAGTGTCTTTTGAATTTCTTCTTGAGTTGATTTTAAAGACTCGTCTACTTCAATTGCAACTTCAACTTGTAAGCCTAATTCATTAAACTTTTTAGCAATATTATTAGCATAACCAGATAAGTATGTACTATCTTTATCAACGTAAATTGTATATTTCATATTTGAATATTCAACTTTAAAAGATAGGAATGCTAAATACCTAGGTTTATCTTTAGCAATTTCATTAATTACGTATTCAAAATAATCTCTTTGATAGTCACTTAGTCGTTTTGATTTTTCATATTGTAGTTTTACTTTTATTTCATTAACGACACCAATAATTAAAAAATAAGACTTCAAATTCGCTAAAAATGGTTTCAAATCAGCAACTGAAACCACTTCTTTTAGCTTTATATTAAGAGTCCACACTTTAGATCTTTTTGATACTTCACAAGATATAAGTTCAGAGTCGTTAATTATTTTAGATTCAAATTTTGATTGTTCAAGAAATAATTTAAATTTCCCCAATTTTATCCCTCACTTGTAAAATCATTATAACATATAAAATTACATTTTATAAGTGAAAAAGATGTATTTATAAATTATTCAAAAACCAAATTTTATGATACAATAATCTTAGGTGGTAACAATGCTAATAACTAAAGAAAAACATTATAATACACTAAATAATTACTATCAACACAAATATGGGAAAAAAGTGTTTAAAGTTTCACTTAATGCTGGATTTACATGTCCAAATATTGATGGGACTGTTGCATATGGTGGTTGCAGTTTTTGTTCATTTTTAGGTAGCGGTGAATTTGCCGGTAAAAAAGGTGATGACATCAAAGTCCAATTTGAAGAAGTTAAAAAACGAATGCATAAAAAGTGGCCAGATGCATACTATATTCCATACTTTCAAGCTAATACTAATACTCACGCTCCTTTGCATGTTTTAAAAGAATTGTTTGAAGAAGCTATTACTCTTGATCCTAATATTGTTGAGATAAGTATTGGAACAAGACCAGATTGCTTGCCGCAAGATGTTGTAGATTATCTCTCCGAATTAAATCAAAAAATTCCAGTCCAAGTTGAACTTGGGCTACAAACAATCCATGAAAAAACAGCTGTTCAAGTTAATAGAGGACATAACTTAGAAGTGTTTGATGATGCCGTTAAACGGCTTCGTAAAGAAAATATTGAAGTTGTTGTCCATATCATTAACGGTCTACCTGGTGAGAGTAAGGAAATGATGTTAGATACAGTTAGACACTTAGGAAAACTTGATATTCAAGGTGTTAAAATTCATATGTTAAATATATTATCTAATTCTAAGATGGGAATTGAGTATAAGAAAAATCCTTTTAAATTAATATCACGCGAAGAGTATATTGATATTGTAGTAACTCAAATAAGAATGTTAAATAAAAATATTATTGTTCACAGGCTTACTGGAGATGGAGACCGCAAGAAATTAATTGAACCAAGGTGGATCTTAAGAAAATTTACTGTCTTAAATGACATTGATAAGATGATGAGAAAGAATAATTATTACCAAGGTGATTTATATGAGAGTTAGTGTCGCTGTTAAATATTCACATACTCTTTTAACTGATTTAACTACTAGTAGTGATACAATAATTGATGCTACTTTAGGTAATGGTTTTGATTCACTATTTTTATCTAAAATAGTTAAATCAGTATACGGTTTTGATATTCAAAAATTAGCTATTACTAATAGTAAAAAAACATTGTCAGAATCTAACAATGTTAATATCATTTTTGATAGTCATGAAAACTATAAAAACTATGTTACAAATTACCAAGGAGTAATCTTTAATTTAGGTTATCTTCCAACAAGTGATAAGACTATTACTACTACTTCTAAAGTAACAATTAACACCTTAGATAGTATGATAAAAGATAATATTGCAAGATTTATTATTCTAGTAGTATACCCAGGACATGACGAGGGTATGATTGAAAGTATTGATTTATTAAAATATATTAAAATTATTACTAATTACTCAGTTGATGTTAAGACATTTAGTGAAGATAAGAAAAAACCATATGTTATTACATTATTAAAAAAGGACGCATAAATTTTTGCGTCCTTTTTAATTATTTAGCTACAATATTAACAAGTTTATTTGGAATAATAATTACTTTTAAAACATTTAAACCTTCTAAATGCGCTTTAACATTATCTAGTCCAAAAGCTATTTGTTTGATTTCATGTTCTGCTAAATCTCTTGTTACAAGTTGTTTAGCTCTTACTCTTCCGTTAACTTGGAATACCATTTCAACTTCGCTTAAAACAATTACTTTTTCATCATATGTCGGCCAAGTTGAATAAAGTAGTTCTTCTTCACTTTTAAGTACTACTTGATTTAACTCTTCTGTTATATGCGGAGCAATTGGATTAAGTAGTTTTAAAAAGTTTTTAGCTTTTTTACGATCTATTTTTTCTAATTTAAATACTTCATTAACAAAAATCATTAGTTGTGAGATAGCGGTATTAAATGCTAGTTTTTCATAATCCTCAGTTACTTTTTTAACTGTTTGATGATAAATGACATCTAACTCAGTAACTGATTGATCAGTTATTTCAAACTCAAACATTCTCCAAACTCTATCTAAAAATCTCTTAGCTCCATCAAGTGAGTTAGTTTTCCATGGTTTATCACTTTCAAGTGGACCCATAAACATTTCATATAATCTAAGTGAGTCAGCACCGTGTGAGTAATATATTTCATCAGGATTAACAACATTACCTCTTGATTTACTCATTTTACTTCCGTCATGAGATAAGATCATTCCTTGGTTTATTAGTTTTTCAAATGGTTCTAGAGTTGATACTAGCCCAATATCGTATAAAAACTTATGCCAAAATCTAGCATAAAGTAAGTGACCTACAGCATGTTCCTTGCCTCCAAGATATAAATCAACTGGTAACCATTTAGCTATTTCCTCTTTAGCATCTAATGAGTTTAGTGGAATTAATCCGTTTTCACTTTGAAGTAGATAAGCAATATAATACCAAGAACTTCCTGCAAGTTGTGGCATTGTATTTGTTTCACGGCGGTATTTTTTACCATCAATTTCAACATATAGCCACTCACTAGCATTAGCTAGTGGACTTTCACCAGTCCCACTTGGTCTAATGTTATCAAGTTTTGGTAATTCTAGTGGTAATTCATCTTCAGCTAATACTAAGATCTCACCGTCTTCTCCGTGTAGGACTGGAAATGGTTCACCCCAATATCTTTGGCGTGAAAATACCCAGTCTCTTAATTTATAGTTATCTGTTTTATGTCCAATTTGGTTTGTTTCTAAGTGTTTAATCATTGCTTCATTAGCATCACTAACGTTTAATCCATTAATTAGCGGACTATTAATATGAATACCATCTTCTGTGTATGCACCATTTGAAATGTCTGCATCAATTACTTTGATTATATCAAGTCCAAACTTAGTAGCAAACTCAAAATCTCTTTCATCATGAGCTGGTACTGCCATTACAGCACCTGTTCCGTAAGATGTTAAAACATAATCACTAATCCAAATTGGTAGTAAGTTTCCTGTTAATGGATGTTTAGCAAATGAACCGGTAAAAACTCCGGTTTTTTCTTTATCGGTTTGACGATCAAGATCTGTTTTTTGATGAGTTTTTTAAATATAGTCTTTTACATCTTGATACTCTTCTTGATTTGTAATATCAAGCACTAATGGATGTTCAGGTGCAAGCACACAATAACTAACACCATATAAGGTGTCAGGTCTTGTAGTAAAGACTTCAAAGTAGTTATTAGAACCATCAACTTCAAATTTGATGGTTGCTCCTGTTGATTTTCCAATCCAGTTTCTTTGAATTTCTTTTAATGAGTCTGACCAATCAATTAAATCTAAATCATTTAATAGTCTTTCAGCGTATTTAGTAATACGCAAAACCCATTGTTTCATTGCTTTTTTTGTAACTGGATGATGTCCACGCTCTGATACCATCAAACCATCAACAACTTCGATTTCATCATTAGCAAGAACTGTACCTAACTCTTCACACCAATTAACTTCGATTTCTTTAATCTCAGCTAATCCGTGTTCATAAAGTTTTGTAAATATCCACTGAGTCCATTTATAATACTCTGGATCAGCAGTTACTATTTCTCTGTCCCAATCAATTCCTTTTCCTGATTCAATGATTTGACGTTTAAAGTTTTTAATATTATGATACGTAAATTCTTTTGGATCATTTCCAGTTTGAATGGCATACTGCTCAGCTGGAAGCCCAAAAGCGTCAAAGCCCATCGGAACTAAGACGTTGTATCCTTGCATTCTTTTATATCTTGCAAAAATGTCACTTGCTGTATAACCTTCAATATGTCCAACATGTAATCCATCCCCGCTTGGGTACGGAAACATATCTAAAATATAAAGCCTTGGCATAGTTTCATCATCTAATGTTTTAAATGATTTGTTATCTTGCCAATGTTTTTGCCATTTTTGTTCAATTTCTCTAAATTTGTAATCCATGTAAATCACCAACAATAATTATACCATAATATATAGGGTGTTTGCTCTAATAAGTAATTAATTACTTATAAAAATAAAAAAGGGTTGCCCCTTTTTATTTGCTTTCAACTAGTCCTTCGACATAATTAACTAAATCGCCAACAGTTTTAAGTGCGAATGCTTCTTCATCCGAAACTGAAATATCCCACTCTTCTTCAATGTACATAACAATTTCAACTGCGTCGATTGAGTCAATTGCTAAATCTTCTGATAATCTAGCTTCTAAAGTTACTTTGTCTTCAGATACGCCTAGCTCATCAACGATTATTTTTTTGATCTTTTCAAAAATCATAAAATAAGCCTCCTTTAATCTACTCTATTTTAGATTATTTCTATTTTTTTGTCAACTTAACTGTCATTACTATGGACTCAAATGGCCTTAGTTTGATAAATGTAGGGTAAATATGTGAATTGTCATAATTACTTAAAATAATATCTTCTACTTGATAATTACCTAATTTAAAATGTCTGTTTTTATTACTAAATGAATTTACTACTAAAATAGTTTCTTTATTAGTTTTTCTTAAATAGGCATAAACATATTTATTATTAAAATCAATTATTTCAAAAGTTCCATAAATTAAAGTGTCTTTATACTTGCTGTTTAATTTTAAATCGATTACCTTTCGGTAATGATTTAGAATTGAATCTTTATCAAGAAGACTTTTTTTAACATTTATTTCTTTATAGTTCGGATTAACTTCAATCCATGGATTTCCTTTAGTAAAGCCTGCGTTTAGTGTTTCATCCCATTGCATTGGAGTTCTTGCTTGGTCTCTTGATGAGCCTTGTCTTTTTGCAATTAATTTATCTATATCTGCTGTTGGGTCTTCTTTTAATATTAATTTAATTGGATTAATAGTTGATACATCTCGAAACTGTTCTAACTTTTTAAACGGGAAGTTAGTCATTCCAATTTCTTCTCCTTGATATATAAAAGGAGTTCCTCTCATTAAATATAAAGCATTGGCTAACATTTTCCCTGATTCTTTATGAAAATTAATATCGCCATACATACTCATTACCCTTGGGTGATCATGATTTAGCCAATAAAGAGGGTTCCAGCCTCTATCTTTAAAACCATCTTGCCATTTTTTAAAGACTTCTTTTAGTCTTATTAAATCAGTTCTTCTTGTCCCGTTTTTATCAATAACACACCAGTTATGATCAAAGTTAAATACCATATCTAACTGACCATTATCAAAAGATGCATATCTTAACCCCGATTCAACTGGAGCTCCACCTCCAACTTCACCGACTGTTACAATATCGTATTTTGAAAAGACTCGGTCTTTTAATATTTGCAGATAATCATGAACTTTTGGAAGATTTGATATTTTAGACCAATCTCCAACATATCTTTCATTTGATAAAGTAGAATCTTCAAATGGAGCTCTTGTAAGATGAGATGCCGCATCAATTCTAAATCCATCAGCACCTCTTTCAATCCACCAAGTCGCCATTTTAACCATTTCATCTTGAACTAATGTTGACTCCCAGTTTAAATCCGGCATCTTATCAGAAAATATTTTCATAAAATATTCGCCTGTTATTTTATCTTTTTTCCAGGCGCTACCACCAAAAAAAGAGGCCCAATTAGTTGGTTCTACTTCAATGCCATTTATTATTCTTGGCGGTTGCCAAATGTAGTATTCACGGTATTTATTATCAAGTGATTTTCGAGATTCTAAAAACCAATGATGTTCATCTGATGTATGATTTAATATTAAATCAATAATAACTTTAATTCCTAATTCTTTAGCTCTTTTGATAATTTTATCAAAATGCTCAATTGTACCGTATTCTTTTGAAACTTTATAAAAATCTCTAACATCATAACCATTATCATCCATTGGAGAATCATAAAATGGTACTAACCAAATTAAATTAATTCCTAAATGATGTAAATAATCTAATTTTTGATACACACCTTCTAAATCACCGATTCCATCACCGTTTGTATCAAAAAAACTTTTTATATAGATTTGATAACCAAATGATTCCATCCACCAT